>CAZOZD010000020.1:13310-16248 GCA_964584195.1 uncultured Burkholderiales bacterium | reverse complement strand
TCGCCGGTGTGACGGGTTTTCGAGGTTCCCTCAGTTGAAACGCCAAAACATGGCGAAAACCCACGCCAGGCTTCGCCTGGCACCCTCACCCTGCCCTTTTATGCCCGAATGGGTGCTCCCATTGGGAGAGGGTTGATTTCGCCTCTCCCATTGGGAGAGGCCGACGCGAAGCGGCGGGTGAGGGTTTGGGCGCCTTGAGGTGCCGCGGTCGGTGTATCCCTCACCCCCACCCCTCTCCCGGAGGGAGAGGGTGGCGAAGCCGGGTGAGGGAGAGGGCGCGCGCAGGATGCCGCCCGATCGGGTAATGACCTGCCCTCCCCCGTTGGGGGAGGGGATGCGCACGTCCGGGCGAATAGCGATAGCGAGACGGCAATTCTTGCCGCCCGCACAAACAAAAAAGCCGCCGGCATTTGCCGACGGCTTTTGCGCAGGGCGCAAGCGATGCTTAGAACAGCCGCAGCACGCTCTGGTTGGACTGCGAGGCCAGGCTCAGGGAGGTGATGCCCAGCTGCTGACGGGTCTGCAAGGCCAGCATGTTCGCACCCTCTTCGTTGGTGTCGGCCAGGGTGAGCTTGTCGGCACCTTCCTTGAGCACGTTGCTCATGTTGCTCGAATAATCGAGGCGGGTGGAGATGATGGCCAGGTTCGCCGCCAGACCCGCCGACTTGGCCTGCAGGTAGGACATGGCGCGCGAGATCGAGGCGGCCAGGGAGTTCAGGACGGCATTGAGATCGACGCCGGAAGTGGTATCCCAGTCCGCGGCGGACATCACCCCGGAGGAACCCAGCGCGGTGGTGGTGGCATTGAAACCGACCACGGTGAGCTTGCTGGAGGACGAACGGCCGACCCGGTTATCGAACAGCACGTCGAGGGTTGCGCCCGTGCCCAGGCTGCCAACAAGATTGATGCCCTGGAAGTCGGAGTCGCGCGCCAGTTCATTGATCTGGTTCAGCACCTCGTTGTACCGGATTTGCAGATCGGCACGGTCACCGGAAGCGGCGGTACGCGCGGACTCGATGAGACCCCTGGCGGTCTTGAGCAGGGACTCGATCCCCTTCACAGCGGCCTCGGATGCCTTGATGACCTGCACGGCATTGCCCATGGCGTCCTTGAGATCGGTCAGGTCATTGGCGCGCAGACGCATGCCGGACGCGGCAAAAAAGTTGGAAGGATTGTCGAGGGGGCTGTTCACCTTCAGGCCGGTGGCCAGCTTGCCCTGGGTGCTGTCCATCAGCTTCTGCGTGTTTTGCAGGGAGAGCAGGTTGGACCGCATCGCGGCGGAAAGAGTGATCTGTGACATGTTCAGGCTCCTGTTCTGGGTTCATCCATATCGGCGGGGAGTTCTTCCCCGTCCGGAAGACACCGTACTGGATCTTCTATCCCCTTAACGGTCACGCCGCGACAAACTTGAGGACGAATTGAAACGCGTCGCTCATCTCATGCGCGACAGGTCAATCCGGCCTTCCGGGCTCGCAATGCAAAAGCCTGCGCAGGCGCTCTACGGTAGCCATGGCCAGCTCGGGACGCTCCCGGACGATCTGTTCGAAGCCGGCCTGCGCATCAGCATTGTCCGCGTCGATCAGGATCACACCCTCGAAGCAGGCCAGTGCCTCGTCCAGGCGCCCACGCAACATGTGCAGCACGCCAAGATTGTTGCGCGGTGCCGGATACTGGCCATTCAATTCGATGGCATGCATGAAACTGGCCTCGGCCTCCGCATCCTGGCCCAGCGAGCTCAAGGCCACGCCCAGGTTATTGCAGGCTTCGGGAAACGCCGGATCGAGCTCGATCGCCTTTCGATAGCTCGCCACTGCGGCATCGAAACGACCGAGCGCACGTTGCGCCTCCCCCAGGTCATTCCAATATTCCGGTCGCTCCGGCGCGGCCTCGACGGCACGGACGAGCCGTGCCAGCGCTTCGTCCGGCTCACCAAGCTGAAGGCAGGCGATCCCCAGCCCATGCTCGACTTCCGGGCTGTCCAAGCCCGCCTCGACGAGTAACATCAATTCGGCCCGGGCTTCTGCAGAGGCCCCCGCCACCAGTTTGTTCAAGGCCGACTCCAGTGCCTTGCGCTTGCGATACTCCTCGAGCGGATCGCTCATATGCCTGTCTCCTGAATGGTTAACGTGAAACACTGCCGTGAAACAGCCACGACGACTGGGACACATCGTCTCGGATGCGGCTAGGCCGCACCCCCATCCCAACCCCCCTTCGGGAAAGGGACATGCAGTGCTTGCGTCTGGACGTTTTTCATCCTTCGGGGAGAGACGCGAATCGCAACGATCGTTCGCTTCGAGCCGGTGCAGCCAAGGCGCAACAAGCCTGCGGCGTCCCTTGCCATCACCCCATGCGCGGCAGTACGCCGATCTCCTCGAACATGCGGATCAGTTCGGTGCGCGCATTGTCGAGCAACTCCAGCATGAGGCCGAAATCGTGCGCAGCCTTGGCGGCGGCCTCGCCCTCATCCTCGATGATCGAAATCATCTGATAGGTATAGGCCATCATCTGGATCAACGACCCCCGGAACAGGAAACTCTGCGGTTGATGGGCAATTTCGCGATCAAACACATACTGGTATATCCGGTCCATCGCATCGAGCACGTCCCGTTTCACCTCGATCGGCACCGAAACGATCTCGCGCAACTCGGCACAGAAGTCATCGACACTCTCGAGCAGCCGGGTTGCCGCCGCACCCAGGTCTTCATCCACGCCGGCAAATGCGGACTCGATGGCAGCAAGGGTTTGTACCTTGTCCGCTCCAGCGTCGAGACGAATCTCGTCGGCATGGATCGGCTCGGCCCCCTTGATGAAGGCACCGTGATTGGGATTGAACACGCGCACGCCGCGCAAGGGACGAATGTCCTGTTCCATCTGTATACGGGCGGCATTGTAGATATTGGTGGAATGTACGACCCCGCCGAAATTGCCCTCGATCCGT
>CAZOZD010000020.1:3979-13275 GCA_964584195.1 uncultured Burkholderiales bacterium | reverse complement strand
ACGCTCCTCCTGGGGCAGATTCTTCAGATAGACCGTGTGCTCGGAGTGATGCCGGCTTCGGTCGGCATACCCGAAATCGACGCCGATCAGACAGATCGTGCGAAACCCTAGGGCCGCTGCGAGGGTGAGCGCGGTATTGGTCACGGTCGGTTGCACGTTCAACACCACCGGATCCTTTGCCCTGGGCCATAGCAGCGCGACCGATGAATCGGAGCTTTTCGCCACCAGCCCGGACCAGCGGAACAAGGGAGGAACCTCGGGGTGGACCACGCTCGCGCCGATGAAACGGATCTGTTCACGGAACGCCTCGCTCACCGAATGGGTAAGGATGTCGTAGACCACATTCGGGCGTTCCTTTTCGAGATGGAAATCCGGCACGATGCCGGAATGTTCGAGCGATGAAAGCGCCGTACCGCAACTGAACAATATCGCCCGGTCGCCATATTCACGCAGAAGCGGCTTGAGTTCGTCGAGCGATGGCCCCGAACCGATGATGAAGGCCACCGCTTCCGGGTCGACCACGCCCCTCCTCCGCAGGAGAGGAATCCCGCGTTGCAGGTTGACGAAGGTATGACGCAAAGAAATCAGTTCGTCATCGAAATACCCCAGGCCGAAGAACGCATGCCAGAGCTTGACCGGGAGCACATGCTTGACGGCCTCGACGAATTCAGCGTCCCGGCTGGCGAAGAACAGGCCGGCGCCATGAATGAACAGGGGTGGATGGCTCATCTGCACCAGTTGCACGATGTCCATGCAAATCTCGTCCACCTCGGATTTCACGACGAAACTGATGGAAGTCCCCTTCTCGAGGGCCAGGCGGCCAAAGGCCACGTAGTCGTGAAAGAACAGGGACAGACGAAATTGCTCGACGTCGGGCTCGACGATGATGATATGACGGATGTCGTAATCGAGCACCAGACGATTCAGGTGCCACCCCAGATCGACCCCGAACACCATGACGATGGGCAGATTGCGACCGCCGAACTCGGGATTGCGCAGCAGACCCTTCTGATCCGGATAATGTTTCACGAAGTGCTTGCGAATCCGGTTGGGGAAGTCCGCGTCGAGATTGGAATAGTGGAAACTCTGTTTGTGGCCGTGCCCCACCTCGCCCTCCAGGACAGTGCGCAAACCCTGGAAGCCGAGCAACTGGGGACGTTCGTCGACCCGGGAAAACGCGCGCAGCCGGTTTTCCATTTCGACGATGGCCGCGGCCACCGGCTGGGGCTCGGCACCGGGCCGCTTGAGCGTGATGTCGCACTGGTCGGAAATATCGACCTCGGTGCAAGGCGGCTCGGCCGCGAGCAGCGGATGAATCATCGGAAAATTCAAGCGGAAATACTCGAGATTGGCGGTCGATGTCGCTTTGAGCCGGGACAGGCATGCGCCCTGCAATGGGGTCATGTCGAATCTTTCAGAATGTTGCGGGAAAATCAGGCAATCCCGGAAAAGCCGGTGTACTCGTCGGCCCGGCTGCTGATCGACACGCCGAACTCGTCCTGACCGCCGAAGCTGAAGCGGATGTGGCCGGGATCGATGGTGCCGTTGCCGGACTCGTTTTGATGAATCCTGAACATGACCCGGGCCATCTTCGCTTCCGGGTCATAGATGACCGAAAACGGATGCGGCGGCAGCCTGACCTCGGTGGCGGGCAGACGCAGGCCGAAGTTGTAGCCGCCTCCCGGATCGGTGATGGGTGCACGGTCGATCTTCCAGTTGAGTACATTTTCCACCGACCCGGCGTCCATGGGCTTGTTGAAGAAGAAATTCATGCTGAATGTGCGCGAGCTGCCCGGCTCGGCGAGATAGTCGCTCAGGCGGGTCAGCGTGGTGCGCGGGCCCATCACGGTGGGAAAAAAATCGGTCGAGACGGCTCCGGTGATCCTGGGCGGCTCCTTCTTGAAGATGTGCAGGGTCAGCATGGCGGACATGGCCGGGTCCCGGCCCTCCAGTTCCTTGACGATCGCGCGGGCCTCGTCGATACGGCCCATGTCGGCCAGGACATAGCCCTTTTCGTTGAGGGCATCCTTGTAGGATGGATTGATCGCGAGGGCGCGATCGAATGCCTTCAGCGCCTCCTCGCCGCGCCCCTGCTTGGCATAGACCAGGCCCATGCCATGATCGCCGAAGGGGCGGTTCGGCGCCATCTGGCGGACCCGCTCAAACTGCTCCAGGGCCAGATCGTACTTTCCGGTGGACAGGTAGCCCTGCCCCAATGCATAGCGATTGTTGACGCCGGGATCGGACTTCACTGCCTCGGCATAGGACGTTACCGCCTCCTCGTAACGCTCCTCGAAGTAATACAGATTTCCCAGGGCAATATGGGTTTCGGAATCACGCGGCGCGATCCGCAGCGCCTGCTTGTAGGCGTCGATGGCCGCCTCTGCGTCATTGCGCTTGGTGTGCGACTGCGCCATCAGCTTCAATGCGGTCAGTGCCGTATCGCTGTTGGGCACCATGCGCGCGGCGCGGGCAAACTCGGCAACCGCCTTGTCGAAATCCTTCTTTTCGTAATTGTCCAGACCGCGAGTGAGCGCCCGCCGGGCGAGATCCTCCAGTTGACCGGCCCGATCGGCACTGGCCATGAAGAGTTGGGTAGGATCGATGCGGTTCTGGAACATGACGGATTCTTGCGCTCAAGCGTGAATCACAAACCAGGATGACAAGGACAATGCTTTTATAGTACACCTTCCGGGCCGATTTCCTGCGCATCCCACCCGGCCGCGAAGCGGCCCCAGCGATGCAAAGCATTTTTCATACCATACCCAGACCGGGGACATTCAACACAGACCATGTTCAACGACAAATCGATTCTGGTGACCGGAGCCACCGGCTCATTCGGCAAGGCATTCATCAAGGGGCTGTTCGCCCGTCATCGTCCACAGCGGGTGGTGGTCTATTCGCGCGACGAACTGAAGCAATACGACATGCAGCAGGAATTCAGCCATCCGGCCATGCGCTTCTTCCTCGGCGACGTGCGCGACGGCGAACGCCTGACCCAGGCCATGCGCGGCATCGACTTCGTGGTGCATGCCGCGGCACTCAAGCAGGTCCCGGCGGCGGAATACAACCCGATGGAGTGCATCAAGACCAACATTCATGGCGCCGAAAACGTCATCCATGCCGCCATCGCCAACAACGTCGAGCGGGTGATCGCGCTGTCCACCGACAAGGCCGCCAACCCGATCAACCTGTACGGCGCCACCAAGCTCGCTTCGGACAAGCTGTTCGTGGCCGCGAACAACATCGTCGGTTCGGGACGCACCCGGTTCTCGGTGGTGCGCTATGGCAATGTGGTGGGTTCCCGCGGCTCGGTGGTGCCATTTTTCAGCAAGCTGCTGGCCGAGGGCGCGACCGAGCTGCCCATCACCGATGCCCGCATGACCCGCTTCTGGATCAGCCTGGAGCAGGCGGTCGAATTCGTGTTCCGCAATTTCGCGCGCATGCAGGGGGGCGAGATCTTCGTGCCCAAGCTGCCTTCGGTGCGCATCGTCGACCTGGCCGAGGCCATGGCGCCGGGCCTGCCACAACGCATCGTCGGCATCCGCCCGGGCGAAAAGCTGCACGAGATCATGTGCCCGGCCGACGACTCGCACCTCACCCTGGAATTCGACGATCATTTCGTGATCCAGCCCAGCATCCGCTTTCATGGCCGCGACGTCGATTACACGGGCAACCTGCTGGGCGAACGCGGCAAGCTCACCCCTTCCGGCTTCGAATACAACTCGGGCACCAACCCGGTATTCCTCGACCCCGAGCAGATCCTCGCATTCAACGCCCAGGCTGGCGCATGATCCCCTACGGCAGACAGGACATCCGGCAGGAAGATATCGATGCCGTCACGGCAGTGCTGAACTCCGACTGGCTGACGCAGGGGCCGGCGGTGCCCCACTTCGAGGCCGCGGTGGCGGAATACTGCGGCGCCCGCCATGCCGTGGCGGCCAACAGCGCCACCAGTGCCCTGCATCTGGCCTGCCTCGCCCTCGGCCTGGGGCCGGGCGACTGGCTCTGGACCTCGCCCATCACCTTCGTCGCCTCGGCCAATTGCGGCCTGTATTGCGGCGCCCGGGTCGATTTCGTCGACATCGAGCCGGACACCGGCAACATGGATGTGCAGGCGCTGGCGGCCAAACTTGCCGCCGCGGAACGCGACGGATGCCTGCCCAAGGTGGTCGTTCCGGTCCACTTTGCCGGCCAGTCCTGCGACATGGCTGCGATCGCCGAACTTGCGCGCCGCCATGGCTTCAAGGTGGTGGAGGACGCATCGCACGCCATCGGCGGTCGGTACCGGGACGCCCCGGTCGGCAACTGCCGCCACAGCGACATCACGGTATTCAGCTTTCATCCGGTGAAGATCATCACCACCGGCGAAGGCGGCATGGCCCTGACCAACCAGCCCGAGCTGGCCGAACGCATGGCCCTGTTGCGCAGCCACGGCATCACCCGCGACTCCGGGCAGATGCCCGGCACCCCGGACGGCGCATGGTCCTATGCCCAGATCGCGCTGGGCTTCAATTACCGCATGACCGACGTGCAGGCCGCGCTGGGCCTGAGCCAGCTCGCCCGCCTCGACGACTATGTCCGCCGCCGGCAGACCCTGGCCGAGCAGTACGACCGGGCGCTGGCCGGCCTGCCGCTCACGCCCCTTGCGCAACGGCCGTACAGCCGGTCGGCTCACCACCTGTATGTGATCCAGATCGACCCCGAACGCAGCCCGTTGAACCGCGCCGAACTGTTCGCCGGCCTGCGTGAACGCGGCATCGGCGTCAACGTGCATTACATCCCGGTACACACCCAGCCCTATCATCGCGCCCACGGCCACGCCTCGACCTGCCTGCCGAAGGCGGAGCGATACTATTCGCGGGCGCTGAGCTTGCCGCTGCATCCTGGCCTGACCGAGGCCGAGCAGGACCAGGTGATCGCCAGCCTGAGCGAACGGCTGAAATGAAGATCGTGATCATCAACCAGGCACGCATGACCTCCACCCGCCTGCCAGGCAAGGTGATGCGGGAGGTGCTGGGCAAACCCTTGCTCGAATACCAGATCGAGCGCTTGCGACGGGTCGGGCTCGCCGACGAGATCGTCACCGCCACCACCGTCAACGCCAGCGACGACGCCATCGTCCAACTCTCGGAACGACTGGGCGTAGCGACATTCCGGGGGCCGGAACAGGATGTGCTGGCCCGCTACCACGGCGCCGCGCGCGCATTCGGCGCGGACGTGGTGGTGCGGGTCACCTCGGACTGCCCGATCAACGACCCGGCGGTGATCGACCAGGTCATCGGTCGATACCTGGATGCCGACGGCCGGCTCGATTTCGTCAACACGGCCCTCTGCCCGAGCTTTCCGAACGGCATCGGCGCCGCTGCATTTTCATTCCGCTGCCTCGACATCGCCCACCGGGAAGCCACCGACCCCGCCGAACGGGAGCATGTCACGCCGTTCATCTTCTGGCGCCCGGAGCGTTTCCGGCTCGATTGCGTACGCAACGACAGCGACTGCTCACGCCAGCGCTGGACCGTGGACACCCCGGAAGACTTCGAGCTGATGCGCCGGATCATCGAGCATCTTTATCCGGAAAATCCGCATTTTGGCTGGCGGGAGGTGTTGCGCCTGCTCCAAGAACATCCCGAATGGCAATCGATCAACGCCCACGTGCGGCAAAAGCAGGTCCTACACACCCACTCCAAGGAAGGCTGACATGACTGGATTCAAGACGGACCAGGAACGGTTCTGGGCGGGCGAGTTTGGTGATGCCTATGTGCATAGAAACCGGCTAGAGGAGCTTCTCCCCGCTCGGCTGGCCCTGTTCTCCCGCATTCTCGCCCACACTGGGCGCATCGACTCGGTCATCGAGTTCGGCGCCAACATCGGTACCAACATGCATGCACTGCGCGCCTTGCTTCCCCGGGTGGAGCTGGACGCGGTGGAAATCAATGCCACGGCATACGAACAGCTACGTTCCATCCCCGGCGTGAACGCCCATCACGCCTCGATCCTCGATTTCGATCCCCCCAGGGAATACGATTTGACGTTCACCAAAGGGGTACTCATCCACATCGACCCCGCCAGCCTGCCCGAAATCTATGATCGTCTCTACCGCGCCACTCGCCGCTATCTGATGGTGATGGAGTATTACAACCCAACCCCGGTCGAGGTCGAATACCGGGGGCATTCCAAACGCCTGTTCAAACGCGACTTCGCGGGCGAACTGATGGACACCCATCCTGACTTGAAACTGCTCGACTACGGATTCGCATACCACCGCGACCCCCACTTTCCGCAAGATGACGGCAACTGGTTCCTCATGGAAAAGATCACCGCGTCATGAGCCTCGCCGGCCCGGTGCTTTTTCGCTATGACGCTTATCCGGAGCTCGGCGGCGGCCACCTGCAACGTTGCCGCGCCCTGGCCACCGAGCTGGAGGGCCGCGGGATTGCATGTCATCACCTCGGCCGGGTGGAGGGTTTTGCAATCCCCGACACGGAGAGGAGACTGGCCTTTGATGCCGGACGCGACGACGCCCGGCAAGTCGTCGAACATGCCGGACGGATCGATGCCGGGACACTGGTGCTCGATCTGCCGGGGTTGGACGAGGCGTACCAGCGCACCCTGCACGAAGCCGGTCTCGACTGGCTGCATTTTGAAGGTCGCCCGAGCCGGCGCCTGTGGGGACGCTGGCTGCTCGCCGCCAGCCCGGCGGCAAGCCCGGAACGCTACACCCCCTGGCTGCAACGTGCGGATGCCCGCCTGCTGCTCGGCCCGGCATATGCCATCCTGCGCCAGTCGATCGTGCGCGCCCTGGCCGATACCCGCCCGGGCGATCGGGTCGAACGGGTCGTGGTCACGCTCGGCGGCGGCGATGACCGGGGCGGCATCGAGCTTTGCCTGGAAGCGCTTGCGGCCTGGCGGACGACGCTCCAGGTCGATGTGCTGACCACTTCCGCGAACCCCTCGCTCCCCGGCGTGCAGGCCTGGATTGCCCGCCACGGCGGCGGCTGGTGCGAACTCGGACTGGATGCGGAGGATTTCCCGATGCGCCTGGCGCGGGCCGACCTGGCCCTGATCGGCGGCGGCACCACGGGCTTCGAGACGGCCTACCTGGGCGTTCCGGCGCTGATCCTGCGGATTGCCGACGACCAGACCGAGCAGGCGGCGGCCTGGGACCGGCTTGGCGTGGCGCGGCTGGCCGGCGATCTCGCCAGCCTCGATGTTGCCGGGCTGCGCGCCCACCTGCACGAACTGATCGATGACTCCGGCCTGCGCCGTCAGATGTCGGCACGCGGCCGGGAACGGGTCGATGGCCTTGGTGCACGGCGCGTCGCCGACGCATTGCTGAAAGGATGAAGGATGCATGACGTCATTTCACTTGACCTGCCCCTGCGGGGAGCTCGCTCGTACATTCATGGCACGGACATCTACGAAGCCATCGTCAGCCGACTCGCGGCCGATCCGCACGGGGAGTCCGGCCTGTCCATGTCAATCCACCAATTCTCCCGACATGGACTGGACATGCTCGTCGCGAGGCATGCATCCGATCCACTGCCCGAACACGCAGCGGTCACCTTTCACAACCGTTCGGGCCTGCGCGGCGTCATGATCGAAACGGAACGCCCGGTCGGGCGGACCATCCCCTTCGATGAAAATGCAATTACCTCGCATGTCGAAGTTTCCGGAAATGAGGCAAGTATTACCGGCAAGACCGGCCTTCCGCCGATCGACGTGCTCGTCATCCTGACCAAACACTGGCACCTCACCCAACTGCCCGAGGCCGGCAAGGCCTGGGTATTCGTCCGGCTGGACCTCGATCGCCTGCTGACCGACGCAGATGCCGAACGCCTGTCGATCCGCATCGACCAGAACCTGGCCAACCGCATGACGCGCGCCGCCGTGCTGTCCGCCGGGCAGCCGATCGGACACATCTACTTTTCCAAGGTCAAACCCCACTGAAAGGGCCAACGTCATGCTCGGAATTGCCGCCATCGGCCACTATTTGCCCGCAAGCCGGGTTTCCAACCTCGACCGCGCCCAGGCTCTGGCCATGGAGGATTCGTTCATCCATGAAAAACTGGGCTTCCTGGAACTGGCCAGGGCCGGAACGGACGAGACCGCATCGAGCATGGCCTCGCTTGCGGTGCAAAACCTGGCCGCGCAGTCCGGTCTTGCGCTGGATGAAATCGACTGCCTGGTCGTATGCACGCAGACCCAGGACGGTCACGGCATTCCGCACACCTCCGCGCTCGTGCATGCAGCGCTCGGCCTGAAGGAGCGATGCGCCGCATTCGACATCGGTCTGGGATGTTCGGGCTATGTTTATGGACTGGCCACCATCCTGGGTTTCATGCAGGTCGCCGGACTGCGCAACGGGGTGCTGGTCACCGCCGATCCCTACTCAAAGATCCTCGACCCCACCGACCGCAACACGGAACCCATCTTCGGCGACGCGGCAACCGCCACATGGATCCGGCCGGATGCCCCCTGGCTGGCCGGACCGTTCGACCTGCGCAGCCAGGGCAGCGAAGGGGACGCGCTTTGCAATGCCAGCGGCCGGCTGGCGATGAACGGGCGTGCCGTATTCAACTTCACCCTCACCCGGGTGCCGGAGCAGATCCGTCACCTCCTCGACCAGGCCGGACTCGGCCTCGACCAGGTCGATACCGTGCTGCTGCACCAGGGCAGCCGTTACATCGTCGAACAGATCGCACATCGACTCGGGCTGCAGGCCGGAAAGGTGCCATTTGCCGCCGCGCATTATGGCAATACCGTATCGTCTTCCATACCGCTGCTGCTCGAACCCCACCTGACCGGGAACGAAAATTGCATCTTGCTGAGCGGCTTTGGCGTCGGCCTGTCCTGGGCGAGCTGCCTGCTGCGCCGGAACCCCGCCTTGCCGCCCGGACAGCAAAGTGGCCTTCCGAGCTGAGCCCCACCCCATCGATACTGGAGACATCGCATGAACGAAATGCAGGAAAAACTGGCCGCAATCGTGCTGGAAGTGGTTCCGGACGCCGACATGGAAGGCGACGACCGGTTCGATGCACGCTTTCGCGACATCGGCGTGGACTCGCTGGAGAGCATGAATGTGCTGCTTCTGGTCCAGGAACGGTTTGGCGTGACGATCCCGGACGAGGCCTTCAACCGGCTCAACACCCTCAACCAGGTCGCGGAATTCATCCGCAGCAGCAAGGGCTGAGATGATACGGCCCCCTTGCTCGCTACGCTCGCTTCCCCCCAAGGGGGAGGTCAGTTCCTTCGGATCGGCCGGGCGGAACTGACATGTTCGAACTCGATGACTG
>CAZOZD010000020.1:0-3879 GCA_964584195.1 uncultured Burkholderiales bacterium | reverse complement strand
GGTCAGTTCCTTCGGATCGGCCGGGCGGAACTGACATGTTCGAACTCGATGACTGCTTCTCCCCCGACGAGGTGCGCAGAAACGCCGTGTTCCACACCCTCGGCCATTGTCAGGGCGAGACGCCGCATATCCTCGCCTTTGCCGACACCGGTTACCATGTCCGCGCCGCCCTGCGCAATCCGAACGTGAGCGCGCTCATCACCAGCACCGCCCTCGCGCATCTGGTCCAGGCGGAAAAAGGATGCGTCGCCGTGGCCGATCCACGCATCAGCTATTACCAATTGCATGCCCGGCTCCTGGGCGACTCTCGCTATCGTTGCCAGGTGGAACCGTTCATCGCGGCGAGCGCCCGCATCCATCCATCGGCGATCCTGTCGGAGCGTTGTTCGATCGGGGACGGGGTGGTCATCGGCCCACGCGTCGTCATCGGCGAGGACTGCATCGTCGAAGCAGGCGCATTCATCGACGCCGGCGCGGTGATCGGGGCGGAGGGCATCCTCTATTACCTCGACGGGGGACGCATCCGGCCGGTCCGCCACGCCGGCGGCGTGCGCATCGAGCAGGGCGCGCAGGTGCTGGCCCAGGCGGTGGTCGCCCGGGCCATCCATCCGCCCGAGATGACCCGGGTCGGCGCCCGTTCCATCGTCGGCATCGCCAGCACCGTCGGCCATGAGGCCCGGGTAGGAAACGATGTGGTGATCCAGGGCAACTGCGTCCTCGCCCGTCGCTGCCGCATCGACGATGGCGCACTGATCGCCTCGGGCAGTGTGATCCGGGAATACACCCATGTCGGCCACGGCGCCAGCGTCAAGGCCGGCAGCATCGTGGTGAGCGCGGTTCCCGCAGGCTCGGAGGTTTCGGGTAACTTTGCCCGCGACCATGCCCGCCACCTCAGGCAGTCGCTGGCGAAATGAACCCAGCCACACCCACTGCGACGCTGACGATGCCGACCTTCGGCAGCCTCCCAATCGGCCCGGACCAGCCGCCGTTCATCATTGCCGAGATGTCGGGCAACCACAACCAGTCCCTGGAGCGGGCGCTGGCCATCGTCGATGCCGCCGCCGAGGCCGGTGCGCATGCCTTGAAGCTGCAAACCTTCAAGGCCGACGACATGACCCTCGACATCGCCGCCGGCGAGTTCATGGCCAACCCGGATGGACCGTGGCGAGGCAAGACCCTGCATGCGGTCTATCGTCTGGCCGAGACGCCCTGGGAGTGGCACGCGCCGCTTTTCGAGCGCTGCCGGGAACGCGGCCTGGTACCGCTGAGCAGTCCATTCAGCAGCGCCGCCGTCGACTTCCTCGAAAGTCTGGATTGCCCGGCCTACAAGATCGCCTCGTTCGAGAACACCGATACCCGCCTGATCCGTCACGCCGCCGCCACCGGCAAACCACTCATCATCTCCACCGGCATGGCCACCCTGGCCGAGCTGGATGAATGCGTGCGGACCGCGCGCGAGGCCGGCTGCGCGAACCTGGTGCTGCTCAAGTGCACCAGCAGCTACCCGGCCGAGCCCGCCGACAGCCATCTGCGCACCATCCCGCACATGCGCGAACTGTTCGCTTGCGAGGTGGGCCTTTCCGACCACACCCTGGGCATCGGCGCCGCCGTGGCCAGCGTGGCCCTGGGAGCGACGGTCATCGAGAAGCATTTCACCCTGAGCCGGGCGGAAGGCGGCGTGGATGCCGCATTCTCACTCGAACCCGATGAATTTGCCCGACTGGTGGAGGAAACCGGACGCGCATGGCAGGCACTGGGAGGGGTTCGCTACGGCCCCACCGCTGCGGAAGAAAATGCACGCGCGCGGCGAAGATCTTTGTATGTGGTGGAGGACATCGAGGCCGGCCAGCCATTCACCGAACACAATCTGCGCGCCATCCGGCCGGGGCTGGGCCTGCCGACCCGATACCTGGATCGGCTGCTCGGCAAACCGGCCCGCCGTGCATTCAAGCGCGGCACCCCGCTCAGCCTGGAAGACCTGCTGTAAGGCTTACGCGGGCTATGCCCGCACCACGAAGCCCAATGTCTGGCTCTACAACCATCACCTTCCCCAGAAGGCGTTGGGCCACATCACACCCATGGCCGCCATGAAGAAATGGTATGCTGATCTGCCTAATTTATTCATCGCCAAACCGCGCAATCGTCCGGGACCTGACACCTAAGCTCCTCACCACAGAGACACTATGCCGAGTGGCGTTCAGATGAAGTTGAGCAGGGTGAGCCCGGACACCTTGGCGAACACCCGCTGCGCGCCCTCCAGTGCGGTCTGCCGCTGCTGCAGTTCGATTATGGCGGCGGCCTTGTCGAGGCGGACGATGGATTCGAGGGTATCGCGCTCAATGTTGATCATGGCCTGGGTCGATTCGCGTACGTCGCGCAACTGCACCACGGCGCCAGCCATTGCGGTCTGCACGAATTCGATTCCGTCAATCGCCTCGGTGATTGAATTCACGGCTTCGTTCAGCTGATCCTGAGTGACACCATCCCGCAGGTAGATGGCGATCTGATCGAGGGTCTGCAGGAGATCCCGGCCAGTACCGGCATCCTGCATGACCCGCTGCAGATCATAGCCGACCTGAACCCGCTTGTTGTCATCGATCTGGATGAAACGCACCCCGTCATCGCCTTCATAGCTGGTGGGCTCGCTAAGTTCGATGCCATTGGCGTCGAGCGTGTTATCCGGAGTGACATAATTCTGTACGTGTGCATAGGGTTGGGTCGCGGTCTGGTATCCGGCGAACAGGTAATTTCCTGCCGCATCCTGGACATTGGCGAGATCCTTGACCATGACGTAGAAATTGGCCATCTGCTGGGCGTAGCTCGCCCGCACGTTTTCCTCTGTGGCCGGATTGGCAAGGGTTAATATCTTGCGCGCATCCACAAGGACCTTGTGCAAGCTGGACAAGGCCGTGCTCTGTTGCTGCAGCTGCGATTCAGCGCGCTTCTGGTTGGTCTGGAACTGCTCACGACGGGCCAAGCTGGTGGAGATTTCCAGGGCCTTGCTGGCGTCGATGGGCGCCTCGCGGGCGTTCTGGAAACGCTTGTCACTGGCGATTTGCTGGCTGAGCTCGGCGATGCGGCCCTGCTGCTCATACATCCCGCCCAGCGAGGCCATATAGAAACTTTGGCTACTGATCCGCATGAGTGTTCTCCTTAACGCAGTGCCTGCAGGATCTCGTTGAACAGGCTGGAGGCCACCTGGATGGCCTTGGCCGAGGCCTGGTAGGCCTGCTGGTACTTGATCAGATTGACCGCTTCCTCGTCCAGATTGACTCCGGAAAAGCCTTGCAGTGCATCGAATGCCTGTTGTCGCACCGATTCATAAGCCTTGACGTTATTGCCGGCGTTGCTGGCCAGGGAAGCGTTGGTGCCGACGATGAGTGCATAGGCGCTGGTGTAGCTCATCCGGTTGCCGACCCGGTCCGCCTGGTTGCCGAGCGCGGCCAGGGCCAGCGCGTTGCCGTTGTCCCCCGGGTAGCTGAACCAGTCGGCGGCGGCGGCAATCCGGTCGGACTCGTTGATGTTGACTCCGAAACGGTTGGCCCCGCTGGCGGTCAGGCGCACCAGCCAACTGTCTCCGGCAGCCGGGGCTCCGGACGCGAGGACCAGGCCGAATCCTTCGTTGGCAAACAGTTGCGGATTGAGTGCGGCGAGGGAGGCTGCGGTATAGCTCACGCCGGTGGAACGCCCGCCATTGTCGAGCATCTGCAAGGTGTAATTGGTCCCATCGTAACTCAGCCGGTAGGCATTGCTTTTCAGCATGCTTGAATCGACCAGGCTGACCTGGAATTCACCACTGCCGGGATTTTGGGCGTGGTTGAGGGGGTTTTGCAACAATCCATCAACCGGAAGGAAGAAGGATTGGCCCAGGTTGCCCTG
>CAZOZD010000019.1:0-16579 GCA_964584195.1 uncultured Burkholderiales bacterium | reverse complement strand
CAACATCAAGATCGAGGACCTGGGCCCGGTGCTGTCCTTCGTCGGCAAGCTCGGCAACCCGGAACGGGGTGGCGTGCCGCTGGCCGACTTCGTCCGCCGCCAGGCCCAGTACCGCGACGCCGAGATCGCCGCCATGCTCGACGTGCCCGAGTTCATCCGCAAGGCGCATGAGATCTACGGCTACCCGCACTTCGTCAACGACGCCGGCGGCAGCCTGTGCGAGATGGACGACGACCGGGTCATCGACTGTCTTGCCGCGCACACCCTGATCCTGTACATCCAGGTCACCGACGCCGAGGAGGAGCAGAAGCTGATCGACCGCGCCGTGTCCGACCCGAAACCGCTCTACTACCGGCCCGCCTTCCTCGACGAGCAACTGGCCCTGTATCTTGCCGAGACCGGACTGGCCTATGCCGCCGAGATCGACCCGGACGCATTCGGCCGCTGGGTGTTCCCGCGCCTGTTCCACGCCCGCATCCCCCGCTACGAAGCCATCGCCGGCCCGCACGGCTACACCGTCACCTCGCGTGAAGCAGCGCAGGTACGCGACGAAAAGGATTTCATCGTCCTCCTGGAAACGGCCATCGCGCGCAAGGGGGACTGATGCCACTCGTCGCCCACAACGCCCTGCCCACCTTCGAACGCCTGCGCCAGGAAGGCGTGACCGTGCTGCCGGCCGAACGCGCTGCACAGCAGGACATCCGCGAGCTGCACATCGGCCTGTTGAACATGATGCCGGACGCCGCCCTGGCCGCGACCGAGCGCCAGTTCCTGCGCCTGATCGGCGAGGCCAACCCGATCGCCCAGTTCTGGGTGCACCCATTCACCCTGCCGGAGCTGCCGCGCGGCGCCGAGGCCCGCGCCCACATCGAGCGCTACTACGAGCCGCTCGATGCGATCATGCGCGACGGCCTGGATGCGCTCATCATCACCGGCGCCAACGTCACCGGCCCCGATCTGGCCCAGGAGGCGTTCTGGCAGCCGCTGATCCGGGTCATCGACTGGGCCCATGAAAACGTCACCACCACGCTCTGTTCCTGTCTCGCCACCCACGCCGTGATGCAGTTCCGCTACGGCCAGGTCCGGGAGCGCCAGCCGGCCAAGGTATGGGGGGTGTTTCCGCACCGGGTGGTCGAAGCCAGCCACCCGCTGGTCACCGACATCAACACCCGTTTCGACGTGCCACATTCGCGCTGGAACTGCATCCGCCGCGCCCAGTTCGAGGCCGCCGGCTGCCACGTGCTGGTGGAAGGCGAGGAAAGCGGCGTGCACCTGGCCACCAGTCCGGACGGTTTTCGCATCGTGTTCTTCCAGGGCCACCCGGAATACGACACCATCTCGCTGCTCAAGGAATACAAGCGCGACGCACTACTCCACGCCAAGGGCGTACTGGCGCAGCAGCCGCCCTTTCCGCGCAACTATTTCGGCTGCAAGGAGCAGGCCATCCTCGATGAATACCGCCGACGTGTGCATGAGTGCCAGGCCCGCGGTGAAGCCCTGCCGGAGTTTCCGGAACGGCAGGTGGCCGCACGCCTCGACAACACCTGGCACGACACCGCCGAGGCGGTGGTGGGCAACTGGATCGGGCTCATGTACCAGATCACCCACCGCGAGCGCGGCCTGCCCTTCATGGACACGGTCGACCCCGACGATCCGCTTGGCTGGCGCACCCACCGTTAGGCACAAGACTCAGCCGTTGTAGATCAATCCGCCCCGGGCGCGATAGAGCTCCAGCACCGCCACCGCCTCATCGGCCAGCACGCCCGCGCGCACGGTCATACCGCGCGCCTCCAGATAGGCCCAGGATTCCGGGAACACCGGCCCTTCGTCGAAGCCGATGGCGGCGGCATCCGCCTTGCCGGCGGCATACACCAGGGTGCCGACCCCGCTCCACAGGATGCCGCCCAGGCACATGGCGCAAGGCGCGCATGAGCTGTACAGGGCGTAGCCGGCGCCGGCCGGGGCGCGCAGGCTGTAGCGGTCCAGCCGCGCCTCGGCATGCATCAGGGCCATCAGCTCGGCGTGCAGGACCGAGTTGGTCAGCCGCTCGACGCTGTTCACCCCCACCGCGACGAGCTCGCCACTGGCCTCGACGAACAGTGCGGCACCGAACGGCCCGCCGCTGTTTTCAAGCACGTTGCGCCGGGCCAGCTCCACCGCCACCGCCATGCGTTCGGTGTCCTCCAGGCAAGGACCGATCCCGGCCGCGTATTCGACCGCCCAGGCCGGCAGCTCGATGCGTGGCGCGGCGCCTCTCACCCCTGTGCCTCGCGCTCGAACAGGGCGATGGACTCGACATGCGCGGTATGCGGGAACATGTTCGCCACCCCGGCCGCCTTGAGGCGATAACCCTTCTGGTGCACCAGCACCGCGGCATCGCGCGCCAAGGTGGCTGGATTGCAGGACACATAGACGATGCGGGACGGGGCCACGTCACCTTGCGGCAGCGCCTTGACCAACTCGATGGCGCCATCGCGGGGCGGATCGATGAGCCATTTGTCAAAACGGCCCAGTGCGGCAAGCACCGGCGCGTCGATCTCGAACAGGTCCATGACCTGATAGCGCACCCGCTCGGCGAGCCCGTTGCGACGGGCATTTTCGATGGCGCGCGCGATCAGTCCGCTCGATCCTTCCAGCCCCAGCACATCGGCGCCACAGCGGGCGATGGGCAGGGTGAAATTGCCCAGACCGCAGAAAAAGTCGGCCACCTGCTCACCCGGGCGCGGATCGAGCATGGCCACCGCGCGCCGGACCAGCATGCGGTTGACGCCGTGATTGATCTGGGTGAACTCGGTCGGCCGGAAAGGCATCGTCAGGTCGAATTCGGGCAGCGAATAGGCAAGCTCCGGCGCATCGAGCGGGTGGAACGGCCGGGCGCTGTCCGGGCCCTTGGTCTGCAACCAGAACTGCACCCCATGCCGTTCGGCGAACGTGCGGATCAGATCTTCGTCGGCCTCGCTCAGGGGCTCCAGGATACGCAGCACCAGCACCGCCACAGCCTCACCCTGGGCGAACTCGATCTGTGGCAGACGATCGCGGATGGAGAGTCCATTGACCAGCTCGCGCAAGGCCGGCAGGAGCGCGCCGATGGCCGGCGGCAGCACCTCGCAGCCAAGCATGTCGGCGACATAGCTGCTCTTGCGCTCGTGGAAACCGACCAGCATGCCGCCCTTTTTCGGCACATAACGCACCGACAGTCGCGCCTTGGTGCGATAGCCCCAAGTCGGGCCGTGGATGGGGGCGAGCATCTCATCCGGGCGCAGCTTGGCGATGTGGGCGAAGCAGTCCTCCAGCACCCGCTGCTTCACCGCCACCTGGGCCGCCTCGTCGAGGTGCTGATGCGAACAGCCCCCGCACACACCGAACCAGCGGCAACGCGGCGCGACCCGGTAGGGACTGTGACGCAGGATAGAGGTCGTCACCGCCTGCTCGTAGCTTTCCTTGCTGCGGAAACTTTCCGCCTCCACACACTCGCCCGGCAAGGCGCCCTCGACGAACACCGCCTTGCCCTCGCGGTGGGCCACCCCGCGCCCTTCGTGATCGAGCGATTCGACCTCCAGGACCGATTTCATGCCGACTCCGGCCAGGCCGCCAGAAACCGCTGCCAGTGTTCGGCCTCGCTGCCGGCCAGGGTATCCCGCACCAGCGCCACCTCACGCGCGTACTGCTCGGCCGTGAGCTGGCCGCGCATGCGCTGAAAGCGCAACAGGACGAGGTGGGTGTTGACCACGTCGGTCTCGCAATAATCGCGAATTTCGGCAATGCGGCCGGCCTGCCAGGCCTCCCAGACCTGGCTGCCATCCATGCCCAGTTTCCCAGGAAAGCCGAGCAGCTTGGCGAAATCGTCCAGACCGATGAAGGCGCGCGGCTGGTACAGGGCCAACAGGTCCATGAGGTCGAGATGCCGGTTGTGATAGCGCGAGATGTAGTTGTTCCACTTGAAGTCGCGGTCGTCCTCGCCCTGGTCCCAGTAGCGCGGCGCGACCACACCATGCCGCATGGCGCGATAGTGCAGCACCGGCAGATCGAAGCCGCCACCGTTCCAGGACACGAGCTGCGGCGTGTATTTCTCGATGCCATCGAAAAAACGCTGGAGGATGCTGGCCTCGTCCGAATCCGGCTCGGAGAGCGAAAACACCCGAAAACCCTCCGCCGTGCGCAGGGCGCATGAAATGGTGACCACGCGGTGTAAATGGAGCGGCATAAAATCGGAACCGCCGGTCTGCTGGCGGCGCACCAGCAGGGCCATATCCGCCACCTCGCGCGCATCGATGTCCTCGGCGAGGTCATAGAGGCGGCGCAAACCCGCGATGTCCGGGATGGTTTCGATGTCGAAGGTGAGCGTGGGGGTCATCGCCGCGTGGATCCGGGGAGTAGAATGGGGTGCGATTTTACCCTACGGACCCCACCCACCCATGCAAACCCGCTGGCACGTCGCCGAGGACGCCGATGCGTGGCTGGCCTCCGCGCTCGACACGGTTCGCAGCGCCGCCGCCGAGGCCATCGCCGCGCGCGCTGAATTCCACATCGTACTCGCCGGCGGCAGCACACCCGAACGGGTATACCGCGCCCTGGCCGGCGAGGCCATGGACTGGTCGCGCTGGCGGATCTGGTTTGGCGACGAACGCTGCCTGGCGGCCGATCACCCCGAGCGCAACAGCGTCATGGCGCAGCACGCCTGGTTTGCGCCGGCGGCCGTGCCGGCCAGCGTGATCCACCCGATTCCGGCCGAGCGGGGGGCGAAAGCGGCGGCGCAGATCTATGCCGAAGCCTTGGCCGGGGTCGATCGCTTCGATCTGGTATTGTTGGGTCTGGGCGAGGATGGCCATACCGCCAGCCTGTTCCCCGGCCAGGACTGGGGCGAGACGAGCGAGGCGCCCGCCGCGCTGGCCGTGTATTCCGCCCCCAAGCCCCCACCCGAACGGGTCAGCCTGTCGGCCTGGCGGCTGACCCGGGCGCGCCAGGTGGTATTCTGGGTCACCGGTGCGGGCAAACGCGATGCCGTGGCCGCCTGGCGCCGGGGTGAATCCATCCCGGCCGCGGCCATCCAGCCCGCAGGCGGGGTGGATGTATGGATCGATCGAGCAGTCATGGGAGAATGAAGATGCGGCAACGAGTCTGGATGATGCTGGCCCTGCTGTGTGCCAGCGCGACGGCAACGGCCAACCCCGAGCGGCAAAGCGGTGCCGCGGAGCAGACCGCGCTGGCGGTGACCATTTACAACGGCGATCTCGCCCTGGTGAAGGATGCGCGCAAGACCCGGCTCGACCCCGGCGCCAACCGTCTCGCCTGGCGCGAGGTATCCGCCCGCATCCAGCCCGAGACCGCATTGTTGCGTGCGCTTGACGGCCGGCCACTGCGGCTTCTGGAACAGAACTTCGACTTCGATCTGCTCACCCCGCGCAAGCTGCTGGAAAAATCGGTCGGTGAAACCGTGCGGGTGATCCGTCCCCACGTGGTCACCGGCGTCGAGGCCTCGGAGTACCCCACCCTGATCGCCGCCAACGAAGGTTTCGTGCTCAAGTACGCGGACCGGGTCGAGACCGGCCTGCCCAAGGACGGCCGGCTCGCATTCACCGCAGTGCCTCCCGGCCTGCGCGACCGCCCCACCCTCAGCCTGATGTTCGAAGCCGCCCAGGGTGGCGACACGACCCTGGAGCTCTCCTATCTCACCGGCGGGCTCACCTGGAAGGCCGACTACGTCGCCGAACTGCGCGGCGACGAAAGCGCGCTCGACCTCAACGGCTGGGTCACCCTCACCAACACCAGCGGCACCGGCTATCGCGACGCCCGCCTGCAACTGGTCGCCGGCGAGGTCAACCGCGTCATGCCGGCCCCACGCGCCGCCCCCAGGATGATGGCCCTGGCCGCTGCGGAGGCGGGCGCACCGATGCAGCAGGAAGCCCTGTTCGAATATCACCTGTATACCCTGGACCGCCCCACCACCCTGCTCGACAACCAGACCAAGCAGGTTGCCCTGCTCTCCGCGGCCAGCGTGCCGGTGAGCAAGGAATATCGCCTGCAGGGCGCGGAGTACTACTACCAAGGTCAATACGGCGAGATCGGGCAACGCATCAAGGCCGGGGTATTCATGGAATTCGCCAACCAGGGCGGCGCACTCGGCGTGCCCCTGCCCAAGGGGATCGTGCGGGTATACAAGAAGGATTCGGCGGGCCGCGCCCAGTTCATCGGCGAGGACCGCATCGAACACACCGCGAAGAACGAAACCGTCCGACTGAAGCTGGGCGAGGCCTTCGACATCACCGCCGACAAGCGCCAGACCGACTACATGCGGCTTGCCGCCGGTCGCAACGCCCTGCACGAATCCGGCTACCAGATCGAGATCCGCAACGCCAAGAGCGAGCCGATCCGGGTGCGGGTCGTCGAACCCATGCCCGGCGACTGGCAGATCCTCGCCGAGAGCCTGCCCCACCGCAGGACCAGCGCCAACACCGCGACCTGGGACGTACCCGTGCCGGCCGAAGGCAAAGCCGTGCTGAGCTGGCGGGTGCGTGTGCGCCAGTAATGCCACGTTCGAACGCATTCGAGATTGACTGAACCCGGCTGGCTGGGTACCATCGCCGGTCTTTGTGCCACGAGGGTTTAGGAATGCGTCGCAAGCTGATCGCCGGCAACTGGAAAATGCATGGCAGTCTGACCGAGAACGACGCCCTGTTGGGCGGAGTACTCGCCGGCATGGCCGATGTCAAGGCCGATGTCGCCGTGTGTGTCCCCTTCCCCTACCTCGCCCAGGCCCAGGCAAAACTGGCCGGCAGCCGCGTCAATCTCGGCGCGCAAAACCTCAATCCGAATGTCCGGGGCGCATTCACCGGCCGCAATGCTCAATGACTTCGGCTGCAGGTACGTCATCGTCGGCCACTCCGAACGCCGCGCTCTCTATGGCGAGAGCGACGCCATCGTCGCCGACAAGTACGCCGCAGCCCAGACCGCTGGCCTCACTCCCATCCTGTGCGTCGGCGAGACCCTCGCAGAACGCGAGTCCGGCGTCACCGAAGCCGTGGTGGCGCGCCAGATCGACGCCATCCTGGCCAAGTCCGGCGTCGCCTCGCTGGCCCGCGCAGTCATCGCCTACGAACCGGTATGGGCCATCGGCACCGGCAAGACCGCCAGTCCCGAGCAGGCCCAGGCCGTGCATGCATTCATCCGCGGCAAGATTCGCGCCCTGGATGCCGGTGTCGCCGACGCGCTGATCATCCAGTACGGTGGCAGCATGAAGGCCGCCAACGCCGTCGAACTGCTCGCCCAGCCCGACATCGACGGCGGCCTGATCGGCGGCGCCGCCCTGGTGGCCGACGAATTCCTCGCCATCTGTCGCGCCGGCTGAGTCCGACCATGGAACTGTTCATCTGGATCGTGCATGTGCTGGTGGCCGTTGCCGTGGTCGGACTGGTCCTGCTCCAGCACGGCAAGGGCGCCGACATGGGCGCGGCATTCGGCAGCGGCTCCTCCGGCAGCCTGTTCGGTGCCACGGGATCGGCCAACTTCCTCAGCCGCACCACCGCCGTGCTGGCCACGCTGTTCTTCCTAACCAGCCTCGGCCTGACCTACTTCTCCACCCAGGAAGCCATGGCGAGCAAGCCCATCGCCGCGCCGGCCCAACCCGCCGCACCGGCCACACCCTTGCCGCCCGGCGAGGAAGGCGGTGTCGGCGACAAGGCCGGCGCCATCCCGAAATAATCCGTTCGGGAGTACAATTCGACCCCGCGATGCCGATCGGCATCCGACCACATCCGCCGACGTGGTGAAATTGGTAGACACGCTGTCTTGAGGGGGCAGTGACGAAAGTCGTGCGAGTTCGAGTCTCGCCGTCGGCACCAGATTGCAGTAACAAGCAGTATCGAACAAGCGATAAACCCGCACCCATGCGGGTTTATCGCTTTCCGGGCCGTTTTTTTCGCAAGCCACACGATGCAATCGCATGGCTCGCCCCCGGTTCGGGGCCGGCCCTCACCGTACCGAAAGATCCTGACCACGGCTCACAGCTCGAATGGCTCGTATCCTCCCCGACGGCTGGCAGGAAATCGCCCCCACCGGCGCGGCCCTGCGCGAGATCGAGACCCTGAGGGAGCTCGAAGCCGGCCTGTCGGACCGCTACACGGTTTACCACGGTGTGCACTGGAGCCGGGTGACGCAAGGCACGGCGCTCTACGGCGAGATCGATTTCGTGCTGGTCAATCCGGCCGGCCAGCTGCTGATCATCGAGCAGAAGTCCGGCCTGCTGCATGAAACCGGGCAGGGGCTGGTCAAGCGCTACGCCCAGGTGGAAAAAAACGTGCCGGTGCAACTGGCGCGCAACCGCGATGGCCTGCTTGGCCGCCTGATCGGCGCCGTGGGTGCGGAACGGGTCAAGGTCGAGGCCCTGCTCTACTGTCCCGATTACACCGTGCGCTCCCCGGCCACGGCCGGGGTGGATCCCGCCCGCATCGTCGATGCCGGCCGGCGCGCGCATCTGTGCCATGTCATCCGCACCCTGCTGCCGGAAGACGGGGAAGATGCCGCACTGGCCGACAAGGTGCACCGCTTCCTGCGCGACCTCTTTGAACTGGTACCCGATGTCGGCGCCATGACGGGCGAGGCGAGTGTGCTCTACACCCGACTTTCCAGCGGGCTGGCGCACTGGGCGCAGCAGATCGAGGCCGACCCGTTCCGGCTGCGGGTAGTCGGAACCGCCGGCTCCGGCAAGACCCAGCTTGCCCTCGAAGTGCTGCGCGAGGCCGCCGCCGCCGGGCGACATGCCCGCTATGTCTGCTACAACCGGCCGCTGGCCGACCATATCGCCCGCCTGGCCCCCCATGAAGTCGAGGTCGCCACCTATCATCAGCTCGCCGACCGGTGCATGCGGGCCGCCGGCCAGCCGCCCGACTTCAAGACGCCAGGCGCATTCCAGGCCATGGAGGTGTTCCTCGACCGCCATTGCCCGGACCCCGCCGAGCAGGTCGACGAACTGATCATCGACGAGGGTCAGGACTTCCAGCCCGCCTGGCTCGACAACCTGCTGCGTGGCCTCGGGCCCGGCGGCCGGGCATGGTGGCTGGAAGACCCGATGCAGAACCTGTACCGGCGCGCATCACCATCCTTCAGCGGCTGGATCACCCTCAATGCACGCACCAACTACCGCAGTCCGAAGGACATCGTCGGCCACATCAACCGGCTGCTCGATCCGGGTGAGGCCGTTCAGCCGGGCAGTCCCTTCTGCGGCTCGGAGGTGGACATCCTCACCTACGCCACGCCAATGGAGTTGATGGACCGTACCAAGACCGCCATCACCCGCGGCCTGGGCGCCGGCTTCAGGAAACCGATGCTCGCCCTGGTCACCTACCGTGGCCGCGAACACTCCTTGTTCACCCCGCTCGACAGGCTCGGCCCGCATGTCCTCCAGGCATTCACCGGCCAGTACGACCTGTTCGGCAACCCGGTGCGAAGCGAGGGCGACCTGTTCATCGACTCGGTCTACCGCTTCAAGGGCCAGTCCGCCCCCTGCGTGATCCTCACCGAGATCGACTTCGAGACCCTGGATGAGGTCGCCCTGAAAAAACTGTTCGTCGGCATGACCCGGGCCACGATGAAGCTGGTGCTGGTGATGACTGAACGGGCGGCACGGGCGATGATGGCGAGGCTGTAGGCGCGAGCTGTCCCCCCGGACAGACGGCCCGGGGACAGCGTTGCCAGGACAAGCGCATGGCCCCGGATGATCCGATCAGACGCCCAGCGCTTGATATCGGCGAAAGCGCCCCTATCTGGCGTCTGTTTCACCCTACCGGAGACCGATCGATGAGCGACAACGTCAAGGAAACCCTTGGCTTCCAGGCGGAGGTCAAGCAGCTTTTGCATCTGATGATCCACTCGCTGTACTCGCACAAGGAGATCTTCCTGCGCGAACTGGCGTCCAATGCCGCCGATGCGGCGGACAAGCTGCGCTTCGAGGCGCTCAACGACGCCGCCCTGTTCGAGGACGACAGCGAGCTGAAGATCTGGCTGACGGTGGACAAGAACGCCGGCACACTGACCATCCGCGACAACGGCATCGGCATGAGCCGCCAGGAAGTGATCGAGCACATCGGCACCATCGCCAAGTCCGGCACCAAGGAATTCTTCGGCCGGCTCACCGGCGACCAGCAGAAGGATGCCCAGCTCATCGGCCAGTTCGGCGTTGGCTTCTATTCCAGCTTCATCGTCGCCGATCGGGTGCGCCTGACCACCCGTCGCGCCGGCCTGACCAAGGAGCACGGTGTGCGCTGGGAGTCGGACGGCAGCGGCGAATACTCCCTGGAGACGGTCGAGAAGGAAGGCCGCGGCACCGAGATCACCCTTCACCTCAAGGACGACGAAAAGGAATTTCTCGAAGAATGGCGCCTGAAATCGATTGTCCGCCAGTATTCCGACCACATCCCCATCCCCATCGTGTTCGTCAACGACAAGGCTGAGGAAGAGACCGTCAACAAGGCCAACGCACTCTGGGCACGCGGCAAGAACGACATCACGGAAGACGAGTACAAGGCCTTCTACAAGCATGTCGGCCACGACTACGAGGACCCCATGGCCTGGACCCACGCCCGTGTCGAGGGCCGCCAGGACTACACCGTGCTGCTCTATGTGCCGTCCCACCCGCCCTTCGACCTCTGGGACCGGGAGGCCAAGACCGGGGTGAAGCTGTACGTGCGCCGGGTGTTCATCATGGAGGACGCCCGCCGCCTGATGCCAGCCTACCTGCGCTTCATGCGCGGCGTGATTGACGCCGCCGACCTGCCCCTCAACGTATCGCGCGAGATCCTGCAGCAGACCAAGGACATGGAGATGATCCGCGCCGGCTGCGTGAAGAAGGCCCTCGACCTCCTCGCCGACATCGCCGAAAACCGCGCCGAGGACTACGCCAGGCTGTGGTCGAACTTCGGTCAGGTACTGAAGGAAGGCGTGGGTGAGGATTTCGCCAACAAGGAGCGCATCGCCAGGCTGCTGCGCTTCCGTAGCACCACAAGCGAGGGCGAGACGGTGTCGCTGGCCGAGTACACCGGCCGCATGAAGGAAGGCCAGGACAAGATCTATTACCTCACCGCCGACAGCCTTGCCGCCGCCCAGGCCAGCCCGCACCTGGAGGTGTTCCGGAAGAAGGGCATCGAGGTGCTGCTGCTCACCGACCGGGTCGACGAATGGCTGGTCTCGCATCTGTTCGACTTCGATGGCAAGAGTCTGGCCAGCGTCGCCAAGGGCGATCTCGACCTGTCGGCGGTAAAGTCCGGGACCGGCGAGGATGAAAAGGAAGCCCCCACGGTGGAAACCGCCGAGGCCCTGATCGGGCGCCTGAAGGAGTCCCTCAAGGATCAGGTCAAGGAGGTGCGGGTCAGCCAGCGCCTGGTCGACTCGCCGGCCTGCCTGGTGGCCGACGCGAATGACATGAGCGCCCACCTCGCCCGCATGTTGAAGCAGTTGGGCCAGTCCGCGCCGGAAAGCAAGCCCATCCTGGAGGTCAATGTCGGCCATCCCCTGCTCAAGCGCCTGGAGACCGAGCCGGAAGACCGCTTCGGCGAGCTCGCCCACCTGCTGCTCGACCAGGCGGTTCTGCTCGACGGCGGTCAGCTCGCCGATCCGGCCGGCTTCGTGCGGCGCATGAACGGCCTGATGTTCGCCGCCTGATCGACACCGGTGCACAACGCAAACGGGGCCGCCTGCGCGGCCCCGTTTGCATTTCCGGGGTGTGCGCGCCAGGCACCCCGGCAAACCGATTCACGATTTGGGGCCGAGACACTGCCACGCACCCGCCCACCCAAGATCTTGACTGGGTGAGCCAGTGTCTCTGGTGGCAAGGAATTTCAGGATGATTCCACACCCGGTCAAGCGATTTTTCTTGTCCACAGAATCTGTGGATAAGTTTGTGGAAAAGCCCCGGACAGGATCGCCAAGTCCCCATCCACAAGGCATTTTTCCAGCCGCGTTCATTTTTTGACCGAAACAACAACCACAATAAATTCAATAACTTGAAAAATGTCCATACAACTCAGTCAGATACATGACGATCTTGAGTCAATTTGTGACAAGACCGGCATAACTCGACTTGACCACTCCCGGCAAGCGTGGTCTTCCGGTCGTGCCAGGCGGGCTCAGCGGTGCCAGTAGCGGCGCTGGGTCTCACGCGCCTTGTTGACCCGGATTCCGCCTGCCTCGACGCGCAGGTGCAATGCGCCATGCCGGTCGGTGCGCAGGATCGTGGTGTCGAGGGCGCGGTAACGGGCCAGCACCTCGGGATGTGGATGGCCATAGGCATTGCGGTGGCCGACCGAGACCAGGGCGAATCGCGGCCGGGCCCGCTCCAGCAAGGCCGGAGAGGATGAGCTGCGGCTGCCATGATGGGGCACGAGCAGGATGTCGGCGGGCAGATGTCCGGCTTGGTCCTCGACCAGGGTCATCTCCGCCAGCCGCTCGACGTCGCCCGGCAGCAGGGCAGCGCCGCCCCGGGCCACGATGCGCAATACACAGCTACGGTCGTTGTCGGAAAAACCGGGCATGGCGTATTGCCGCGCCGGTGGATGCAGCAGATGGAAGCCGACCCCGTCCCAGTGCCAGCCGGCTCCGGCCTGGCACTGCTCGGCCTGGCGGCCATCGGCGGTGTCCAGATCGAATGAGGTCGCGACCCGGCCCACCGGCAGTCCGGCCAGGATGGCGGCACTGCCGCCATGATGGTCGGCATCCGGATGCGAAACGATCAGCGCATCGAGCCGGCGTACCCCTTGCGCGCGAATGAACGGCAGCACCACCCGCTGTCCGGCGTCCTCCCCCGAGGCATAACGAGGGCCACTGTCGTAGAGCAGCGCATGACCGGCGGTACGCACCAGGACGGCGTTGCCCTGGCCGACGTCGAGCACGTCCAGCCAGTATTCCCCTGCCCCGGGCCGTTCCAGACGGGGCAGCAGGAGCGGCAGGCACAACACCACCCCGAGCCAGCGCCCGGGCAGGCCACGCGGCATGAGCAGGAGGGCAACGCCGAAGAGGGCCAATGCCAGCGCCCAGACTCCGGGCCGGGGCCCGAACCACACCGGCTGCGGCAGACGATCGAGCCAGTACAGGCCATGCATGACGATCGCCACGGCCTCATGCGCGAGCCAGAGTCCGCCGTCCCATGGCAGGAGCATGCCGATCAATGCGGCGGGCACCGCCACCAGACTGATGAGCGGGATGGCAAATGCATTGGCGAGGGGAGAAACCAGCGACACCTCGCCGAACAGCGTCAGCAGTACGGGGGCGAGCGCCAGAGTCGCCACCCACTGTGTCTTGATCCAGAGTACAGGCAGGGACAGACGCCCCAGGGCGCCTACACCGGCGTAGAACAATGCCGCGACGGCCCCGAACGACAGCCAGAATCCGGGTGCCAGCGCCGCCCAGGGGTCGATCAACACCACCAGTGCGGCGGCGGCGAGAAGCACGCGCATGGGCGAGTGCAGGCGATCGAAATAGAGCGCCAGAGCAACCAGCAACAACATGTACAAGGTGCGCTGGGCGGGAATGCCGAACCCGGCCACCAGCACATAGCCCACCGCCACCGGCAGGCTCAACAGGGTGGCCGCACGCCGCGCCGGCAGGCGCAGGACGAGTGCCGGCAGGCGCCGCCAGAGCCGGTACAGTCCGGCATAGACCAGCGCGGAAAGCAGGGTGACATGCATGCCGGAGATCGACATGAGGTGGATCACGCCGGTGTTGCGGAACAGGGTCCATTGCTCGTTCGGAATGGCGTTCTGGTCGCCGATCGCCAGCGCCACCACAACCCCGGCGTACGGCTTGGTGACCAGGGCATGCTGAAAACGGTCGCGGATCGATGCGCGCAGCGCGTCCAGCCGGGCACGCCATGAAGGCGCGCATTCGTCCGTCTGCAGGGGGGCGGCACGCAGGTAACCTGTGGCTCGGATGCCGCGCTCGATGAGCCAGGCCTCGTAATCGAAGCCATGCGGATTGACGCTGCCATGCGGCCGGTTCAGACGCACCCGCAAACGCACGCAGTCGCCGCCGCGCACGGGCGCCTCATCCATCCCCGGGCGGATCCTGGAGAGCTGGATCCGCTCCGGCACCACCGCCCCCGGGGTAAGCACTTGCTCACGCTCGATCACCCAGCGCTGGCCGCGTGGCGTTTGTTCGGGCAGGCCCAGCACACGCCCGACGAGTTCGATGTCGCGTCCCTGCCAGTGGACGGGCAATTCGTCTGCGAGCCTGAGCTCCGCCCGCCAGGCGGCATACATGAAACCCAGCCCGGCGAACAGGGCGATGAGCAGGGCCGCGCGAAGGATGCGCCCCGGTCCCGTGGCCGGCAGCAAGGGCAGCGACAAGGCCAGGGGCGGCAGGACCCAGAACCCGCGCAACGCGGGCAGTTCGGCCTGGAACTGCAATGCCGCTGCCCCGGCGACGAATGCAAGCAACAAAATTCGCCAGGGCAGCCCCCCGTCCGCCTGCGACGAACTAGAATGGGCGCCGCCGGTCATCCCGCCACCCTTTTTCACGCCGCCTTCGCATGCCGCGCAAACATTTCCGCAAGTTCCTCCCCGATCACGCCAGCGTGCGCGAGCATCGCCATCTGCGCCGCTTCGGGCCGCTGCTGCGCCATCCCAACCTGTGGCATCTGAATCGTCATTCGGTCGCCGGCGGGGTAGCGGTGGGGCTGTTCGCCGGTCTCATCCCTGGCCCCTTGCAGATGCTCTCGGCGGCCGTGCTGGCCGTGCTGCTGCGCGTCAACCTGCCGGTGGCGGTGGTCACCACCCTGTATACCAACCCGATCACATGGGGGCCGCTGATCGTCGCCGCCTACAGCCTGGGGGCGCTGATCACCGGCGAGCGCATCGACGCCGGATTGCATCCGCCCCAATTTTCCGCCGCCGGATGGCACACCTACCTGCCCGAGTTAGGACACTGGCTGCTCGGCCTGGGCGAAACCTACCTGATCGGCAGCCTGATTCTCGCCAGCCTGCTCGCCGCGCTGGGCTACGGCCTGGTGCAGGGCGGCTGGCGAATGTATGTACTTGCTTACCTGCGCCGCCGCCGGCGGCGGCACCCTCAGTCCTAGTCGCGCTCGGCCGGAACCTTGACCGGATAGCCGTTCGACAGGGCGGTGAGGAACACCTCCAGATCGGTGTACACCGGATTGCCGGGCTTCAAGGGCTGGGTGCCCGAATCGATCTGGCAGCCGATCATGCGCACATGCAGCGACTCCAGGTCATAGCGGGTGCGATAGACCGGGTAATGGGCGACATCGCCAAACGGCGTGGTCAGCACGTTGCCGCGCAGATGGCGGCCGATGTTGCGCACATGGCAGGACGAGCAGGCGAAGTTGAATCGGCCGGCCTTGCTGTGCCAGGCCTCACGGCCACGCTCGAATGCGGCCTTGAGCGGACCGCGACTGACGTCGATGCGGATCGGCACATCATTGCTGTGACTGGCGATGTAGAGCGACACGGCGCTGTTGTCATAGCTACCGTTCTCCAGCACCTCGCCGCGCTGCGCCGCGCAATGCTCGATCACCTCCTCCAGACCGGCCACCCGCTTGAGATCGACCCGATAGCGCGGATATCCGGCGCGAAGCCCCTTGAGGCGGCCATTGCGGGCACCCAGGCAACGGGCGAACACACCACCGCGGTTGAGCCGGGCATAAAGCTGGCCGCCCCGCTCCAGGGCGAGATGGCCACCATGCAGCGAGCTGTTGAAGGGCGGGTCCATGAACTTCCAGTTCAGCTTCCAGTGCTGCTCCGGATTTCCGGCCAGGGCCGGATCGATCCTGGACCGGTCACGCCAGAGCGGATAGGTATTGGAAAACAGCCGGTCACCCTCGACCCGGGGCGGGTACTCTTCCAGTGGATCGAGCTCGCGGTAGGGCGGCGGCTCGCTCGCCAGGGCAGCGACCGGCGCGGCCAGCATCAGGCCAAGCAGGAAGGCGCGGGTCAGTCGGGTAGGCATGGCCGGCTCCTTCATTTCAGGCTTTGCAGATAGGCGACCAGGTCGCGGATGTCCTGCTCGGACAGCAGGCCGAATGTGCCGTAGGGAGGCATCACCGAATTTGGATTGAACAGGCGCGCGTCGAACACCTGCTGGTATACGTCCGCGTCACGATGCTGGTGCCGACCGTATCCGACCAGGGCGCTGCCGAAAGTGCCGGGCCAGTCATCGCCGGGCAGCTCATGGCAGTTCAGGCAATTGCCACGCCCGGAAAAAGCGATCGCCCGGCCACGTTCGGCATCGCCATTGAGCGGCCCGGCAAGCTCGACCTTGCGTGGACGCGGCGTCTCGCGCCGATCGAGCCGGCTCAGGGTCAGCCAGGGCGTGAAGTCACGCTCGTGCGCCACCCATTCGAGACGACCGCTGTTGGCGCTCACCTTCGGCTTGAGGGTCTTGTGCGGGCTGGCGGGGTCCACCGCCGCATCGGCGGGCACTCCACTGGCCTGGGCGGCCAGCGCGACGACGGCCAGGGCCAGGATGGCCAGGCCGAAAATCGGGTTTATTGTGTACATCGTGGTCTCCTCGCTCACGCCAGCCTTGAAACCGGGCGGCGCGAGACTTGAGTCTAACAGGAGCACGTCATCCTGTTAAC
>CAZOZD010000018.1:0-16982 GCA_964584195.1 uncultured Burkholderiales bacterium | reverse complement strand
GGCCGAGCGTGACGGCGAGCACGAACGCAGCCGCGGCCAGTTGCACGGTGCGCAGGAAGTAGTCGAGGATGAGGTCGCGCACCGGCACGCCGAATTTCATGGAAACGCCGAAGTCGAGGAATGGCACACCTTTTACATAGTGCCAGAACTGCTGGATGCCAACGGGTTTAACGAGGGCCCGAAGGCACCCTTCGAGTTGCGATCAAGTCGCGCCATACAGCCAACGCCGTACTCAAACAGGCCGGACTAGATAGGTCAGGGACGTGAGGTGGTAACGGCGTTCGAATTCACGGCTGATCAATTCCTGCGCCAGCAGGATGGCCAGCAAGGGCAGGCCGAGCCGAATCACAGAAAGACTCACGTCCAGCGCCACGGTCGCGGGATGGCGGGCGCTGAATTGCGCGGCCATGAACAACAACAGCATCACGATGGCCAACAGGCTGCCCGCCAGGGTCAGGAAGCGGGCGCGCACAGCCAGGCGCAGACTCAATACAATCTCATTCCACATGGGGGGGGACACCACGACATTCGATGGGAATCGCATTGTGTGATCTACGGCAAGCCTGATCAAGGGGAATTCAGGGGCACACGCGTCTGACCTGCCATGGGCTACCTTTGCGGAAACACCCGATCGACCGTGCGTCCCGGGCGAGAGCACCCTGAGCGAACCTGTCCTGACTCCGCATGGACGAATGCCCGCTGACCGTGGCCACAGGCGCAGGCTTGCCCAGAGATGCCGGTGCCGATCGCCGGAACGGCTCAATAGACAGGGTGGAGCATGCGTCTCCACTCGCGTTCCAGATCGCGCAGGTCGGCGAACCGATGCGCGCGCCGGGCTTCCAGCGCCGGGCGCAGGGCGAGCAGCAGTTCGGCGGTGGCAAGCGCGTCGGCCAGTGCGCTGTGGCGGGCATAGTTGCCGATGCCGAAGTGCTCCAGCCAGTGATCCAGTCCACGCAGGCGGCGGGCCTCGCGCGGATACAGGGCGGGTGCGACGTAGGCAAGGTCGGCCCAGGCCGGCTCGAAGCGTAAGCCAATATGCTGGCGCATGGCGCGGCCGATCATTGCGGCGTCGAATGCGACATGGAATGCGACGAGCGGATCCGGACCCAGATATTCAAGGAATGCGAGCAGGGCCTCCACCGGCAGCACGCCGGTGCGCTGGGCTTGGCCGCCGATGCCGTGCACGAGGATGTTGTCGCGGTCGCTCACCTCGTCCTGGCGCAGGACGATGTCGAGGCTGTCGGCCAGATCAATGCGCCCACCAGTGACCGCCACCGCGCCGATGGCAATGAGGCGGTCGCGCTCCACGTCCAGGCCGCTGCTCTCGACGTCGACCACCACCACGCGGGCAGCGTCGAGCGGACGATTGGGGTCCGCGGCGGGGTTCTGGCGCCAGACCGACAGCCGTGCCGCCGCCGCTTCGCTCAGGGGAACGGCCGGTGCGCGCCGGAGCAGTCGATCGAAGAGGCTCATGCCTGGTAATCCAGCCCCAGCTTGGTCTGCAACTTGCGTGCCTGGCGGAAGGCTTCCTTGAGGATGCGCCGGTCGAGATCATTGAGGCTGTCCGGATCGACCTTGTTGCTGAGTGCCACGCCGCGTTCGGTTTGGGTGTGATGCAGGCGCAAGCGCAACAGCTGGATGAACTGGAATGCATCGGCATAAGCCTCGGCGTCGGCCGGGCGGATATTGAGCGGGCCGGCGATGGCGCGCAGACGCTCCAGGGTGTTGGTGGGCGGCTGGCCGGTGGCCAGTGCGTAGATGCGGGCCGCATCGACGAAGGGGGTGATGCCGTTGAGCTTGAGGTCCAGGGTATGCCCCTCGCCGGTGACGAAATCGCGCACCAGGCCCAGGGGCGGCCGGTTGCGCAGTGCATTGACCGCCATCTGATGCAGGAAGCGGCTGTTCTTCGGCGCCGCCTGGCAAAGCCAGTCGCGCAGTTCGGCGGCCAGCGCTTCCGCCCCCCAGAGCGGCCTGAAATCGAAGAATATGGTCGAATAGAGCAATGCCATCGGGTCGCCGTGGTAGATCCAGGCATCGAATGTATTGCGCCATTCCGCGAGTGAAAGGCACCACTTTGGATTGGATGCCATCACCTCGCCATTGCAGAGCGGAAAGCCGCATTCCGCCAGGGCCTCGTTCACCCGCCGGGCAAAGGGCAGCAGCACGGCGCGCACGGCGTCCGGGCTTTGGCCCTCTTCCAGCGCGAATACGATGCCATTGTCCTGGTCGGTGTTGAGGGTCTGCTCCAGCCGTCCCTCCGAACCCAGCGCAAGCCAGCAGAAACGCACCGCGCCGGCTTCTCGATCCGCGGCCAGTTGCAGCTCGATGACGCGCTGGGTGAGCAGGTCGTTGAGTGTGGAGATGATCTGGGTAAGCTGCTCGGCCGCCACGCCCTGGGCCAGCATGTTGTGGGCCAGGAGGCGGATGTCGGCCGCGCCCTGCTTGAGCGCGGCAAGATCGGCGGCATGGCGCAGGCTGGCGCTGATCTGGCGCAGGCCCACCCGTTGCAGACTGAACAGGTCCTTCTCCGACACCAGTCCCACCAGGCGGCCCTGGGCATCGGCCACCAGCACATGGCGGAAGCCGTGCCGCGCCATGAGTAGGGCGGCATCGTGCACCAGAGCATGCGGCGGCAGGGTCACCGGGTCGGGGCTCATCACCTGCGAAAACGGCGTATCCAGGGACAGTCCAGGCAGGGTGACACGCGCCAGCACGTCGTGCAGGGTGAAGATGCCCAGCGGCCGCCGCTCGCCATCGACCGCCACCATGGAACCGATGCCCTGCTGCTGCATGGTCTCCAGTACCACGCGCAAGGGCGTATCCGGCGCGCAGCTGATCGGCTGCCGGCGCAGGATGGCCGACAACGGGCTCGACAGCGATTGCTGGTCGGCGCTGGAGGTGGCGTACTGGGCCTGGGTCTGCCGTTGCGACTGGGCGAGCAGGCTGGCCAGGCGCAAGGTACAGAAATCGTGGAAGGCGGGGGATAGCCGCAGCAACTCGTGAAAATGTTCCGCTGCGAGTTCGTAACAAAACACATCGGTCTGGGCGCGGAACACGCTGATCGCCGCACGCCGGGACAGCAATGCACCGATCGGAAAACACTCGCCTTCGTTCAGCTCCAGCCAGGCCCCGTCGCCTTCGCCGCCGCCGCGCTCACCCTGCACCACGCCCTGCTTGATGATGAAGAACGTACGCGCCTCGCCCTGCTCCGGCGCCAATACCGCTTCCCCCCTGGCGTAATAGCCGACGCGCAGACGCTCCACCAGCCAGGCCAGACGGTCCGCCTCCATCTGGTCGAATGGTGCCGAGCCGCTGGATTATTACAACGGCGCGTTCACGACGCAGATGGTCGAGGGTGGCGGCAAGCAGGGCGGGGGCGATGGTCATGGACGCGAATCCGGACAGAATGGACGCTCGCAATTTTGCCCGCATCCAAGCTTCGCGTCTTGCCCACGGCGTCGGCGAGCCATCTGCCATGCAATCGGTCCGTCTGGGATAATCCCCGCTTTCAAGGGGAGAACTCGATGCATCGACGTGAATTCATCACCGGCGCGGGGGCCGCCGGACTGGCCGCGGCGACACTCGCCGGCTGCGGCCGCGAGGCCCCGCAGACGAAGGCGACGGGCGGCCTGCCGAACATCCGCTGGCGGCTTGCCTCCAGCTTTCCGAAAAGCCTGGACACCATCTACGGCGCGGCCGAATTCCTCGCCGAGCGGGTGGAAAAGATCACCCAGGGCGGCTTCCAGATCCGGGTATTCGCCGGCGGCGAACTGGTGCCCGGCCTGCAGGTGCTCGACGCCGTGCAGCAGGGCACGGTCGAGTGTGGCCACAGCGCGAGCTACTACTACGTCGGCAAGAACATGGCATTCGCCTTCGACACCTGTCTGCCCTTCGGCCTCACCGCCCGCCAGCAGAATGCATGGATGTACCACGGCGGCGGGCTGGAGCGGATGCGCGAGTTGTTCCGGGAATACAACATCGTCAACTTTCCCGGCGGCAACACCGGGGTGCAGATGGGCGGCTGGTTCCGCAAGGAAATCCGTTCACTGGACGACATCCGCAGCCTCAAGATGCGCATCCCCGGCCTGGGGGGCCAGATCCTCGCCCGGCTCGGCGCGGTCCCGCAAACCCTGGCCGGCGGCGACATCTACCCGGCCCTGGAGCGCGGCGCCATCGATGCCGCCGAATGGGTGGGCCCGTACGACGACGAAAAACTCGGCTTTCACAAGATCGCGCCGCATTATTACTACCCCGGCTGGTGGGAAGGCGGCCCGCAGCTCTCCTTCTACGTCAACCGGGAAAAATGGGCGTCCCTGCCCGAGCCCTACCAGCATGCCTTCGAGACCGCCTGCGCTGAAGCCAACCTGCGCATGCTCACCGCATACGACCAGAAAAACCCGCCTGCCCTGATGCGCCTGGTGCGCGCCGGCGTCAAGCTGCACGCCTTCCCGCGCGACACCCTGGAAGCGGCGGAAAAGGCGGCCTTCGAGCTCTACGAGGAAGAAGCCGTGCGCAACCCGGCCTTCGCGCGCATCTACAGTGAGTGGAAGGCGTTTCGCAGCGCCCAGATCCAATGGTTCCGCATCGCCGAGGCGAGCTACGCCAACTACCTGTACTTTCCGCGCTGAGGCTTCAGCGCACGGCGAGGAGCTCAACCTCGAAGATCAGGGTGGCATTGGGCGGGATGACGCCGCCAGCGAGAAAATTTTGACACCTTCCCCCAATGGGGGAAGGTTGGGATGGGGGTGCGGCAGAGCCGCTTCTTCGACAAGGACAAGGAAAGGCCAAATCCGGCCTGCGGCTGGGCTGGCTACCCTCATCCGCCCTTCGGGCACCTTCTCCCAAAGGGAGAAGGGACCGTGTCTGGCTGTAGTTTCAGTTTAGAGTTTGTTGGCAATGCCATTCACGCTCTTTTGACGATGGGTGAACAACGCAAATTTATCCCGGTATGGGATATTCCACAACAGGATTTAGCGTGCTCGCATGGGCACGATCTGGACAGAGCGGCACAGCCTGCTCAGGGCAAAGCTACGAGAGATGAGGACATCATACAAACTGACCCAGGCAACACTGGCTCAGCGCCTTCAGAAGCCCCAAAGTTATGTAAGCAAGTATGAATCGGGTGAACGCAATCTTGACCTGATCGAGATCCATGACATATGCCTGGCCTGTGGCGTTCGTTTGGTCGACTTCATTGCCCAGTATGAAACGGCCATGGATAACATGCCCCGGCAAGCAGAATAGCAACTCCTGTAGCCTTTTCCCTCAAGGGCCTAGCTCAAAACCCGACGGGTATTTTGCATACACAGGATTCAGCGCACGGCGAGGAGCTCAACCTCGAAGATCAGGGTGGCATTGGGCGGGATGACGCCGCCGGCGCCATATTCGCCATAGCCAAGATGGGACGGGATGGTGAGGCGGCGGATGCCGCCGACCTTCATGCCGGCCACGCCCTCATCCCAGCCGGCGATCACCTGGCCGCGGCCCAGACCGAACTCGAACGGGTCATCACGGTCGCGGCTGGAATCGAACTTGTCGCCATTTTCGAGCCAGCCGGTGTAATGGACGCGCACCCGGCGACCCGCTTGGGCAATATCGCCCTCGCCAGTCTGGAGGTCATCGATGATCAGGCCGGAAGGCAGGGTGTCAGGCATGGCTGTTCTCCATAAAAAAGGCCCGCTTGCGGCGGGCCGGGGTCGATCGCCCGCGGAGCGGGGTTTATTTCAGCACCACCAGGACCACGCGGCGGTTCTGCTCGCGCCCATCCCGATAGCGGTTGTCGGCAACCGGCTGGCTCTCGCCATAGGAAATCACCGCCATGCGATGCAGCGGTATGCCCCCGGAACGGTTCAGATAATCACGTACCGATTCGGCGCGCTGCTGGCCGAGGCGGAGATTTTCGGCCTCGCCGCCGCGTGAGTCGGTATGGCCCTGGATTTCGATGTATACATTCTGGTTCTCGGCCTTGAGACGGGCGGCAAAGTCGTCGAGCAGTGCCCGGCCGGCCTCCGACAGGGTGGTACGGCCGGAGCCGAAACGCAGCTGATCATCGGTGAGCACCACCTCATGCACCAGCTTGCCCTCCGCCAGCTTGCCCGCCGCCGTGGCCCGGTCCAGCGCCGCCTGGACATTGGCGCGCAGCGATTCGATGCCAGCCTCGACCCGGGCGATGCGCTCCTCGTTCTGGGCGATACGTTCGTCCTGCCGGGTCAGGCGCCCCTCGCTACGACGGGCTGCCTCCTGGGCCGCCGCTTCGTTGGCGTCGATCCGGGCATTGACCGGCTTCAGCTGGCTGTCGACATACTCGTGCACATAATCCTTGGTCGCGCAGCCACCCAATGCCGTCGCGCTAACCAGCAGGCCCAAGGCGATGGATCTGGGCATGATGCATTCTCCATGGAGGATTGAATTCAGATTCCAGTTTAACTTATCTGGAAAACACTTTGTTGCTTTGGTGCTTTTCAACCCGGACTTTGACCGGCGACATGGCCGGACATTGGTCCGCATGGGTGAATGGCAATTGGCGGCTGACCTTCCGTTTCATCGGCCAGGATGCCGAGCTGGTCGATTATCAGGACGACCATTGAGGCGAACATGATCAGGATGCACAACCCACCCCACCCCGGAGCCGTATTGCGCGAATGGCTGCCCGAGGGGATGACCGTCACCGAGGCCGCCAGGGCGCTGCATGTCGCTCGCGTCACCCTCGCCAAGATACTCAACGGGAGCGCCGGCATCAGCGCCGAAATGGCCCTGCGCTTGTCGGTATGGCTGGGCACTTCCCCCGACATCTGGCTGGGTCTGCAAACGCAATTCGACTTGTGGCAGGCAAGCAAGCAAAAGCGACCGGCCATCGAGCCCGTGCGCAAAACCGCCTGACCGCCCGGCAAAGCCGCTGGCCGGGGGCGTGTGGGAGCTTCGGATAGACCACGGGCCGGGCTATCGGGTCTATTACGCCCGAGCTGGGGGGCGCCTGATTCTCTTGCTTGTCGGAGGCGACAAACGCCGCCAGCAAGCCAACATTGAAACCGCTTTAAGCTACTGGAAAGACTGGCAACGGAGGAACGCATGAAAGCATCCCGCCCCCATGACGATACGGATGGCTGGCGCATTGGAGGCACGAGCGCAACAGGTGGAAGCGCCTCGCGTGGCGAAGGCAGAAAACCGCTTCAAGACGATTGGCTGACACCGCCCAAGCCGCCGGCATGACCCAGCGGGCCATCAACCAGCACCTCGCCCGCGCCGAGGCCCTGGGCGACGACCTCGCCCCCGTCGCCGGCACCAGCCTCGGCCGCCAGCCATGCATTGATGAAACCGGGTTACAAAGTGGTTACATGGAACCGCACAAAGCAAAAAGGCCACCCCGGAGAGTGGCCTAAGTGCATGTTTTTATTGGTGCCCCCGAAAGGATTTGAACCCTCGACCTTCGCATTACAAGTGCGCTGCTCTACCAGCTGAGCTACAGGGGCAGGGGCCGGAAGTGTAGCAGAGTCCGCCCCGCTTCCGGCGGGGCGGCGGTTCAGCGGCGCACACCAATGTTGGCGTCGGCGGCTTCCAGGGCGGCGATCCGCTCTTCCAGCGGCGGGTGAGTCATGAACAGGCGCTTGAGACCGCTGCTGCCGCCGCCAGCAATACCGAACGCGGCCATCTTGTCGGGCAACGGTGCCGGGTGGAGGGATTGCAGGCGCTTCAGTGCGTTGATCATGTTGCGCCGACCGGCGAGCTGGGCGCCGCCGACATCGGCGCGGAATTCGCGCTGGCGCGAGAACCACATGACGATGATCGAGGCGAGGATGCCCAGCACCAGTTCGGCGATGATCATGGTGACGAAGAATGCCGGGCCGTGGCCGCGCTCGGTCTTGAACACGATCTTGTCGACCAGATGGCCGATGACGCGCGACAGGAACATGACAAAGGTGTTCACCACGCCCTGGATGAGGGCCATGGTCACCATGTCACCGTTGGCGGCATGGGCGATCTCGTGACCGAGCACGGCTTCGGCTTCTTCCTTGGTCATGGTATTGAGCAGGCCGGTGGATACGGCGACGAGCGAGCTGTTCTTGCTCATGCCGGTGGCGAATGCGTTGACGTCGGGCGAATCCCAGATCGCCACTTCGGGCATCTTGATGCCGGCGGCCTGGGCCTGACGGGCCACGGTCTGCACCAGCCACATCTCCTGCGGGGTGCGCGGGTCGGTGATGACGCGGGCGCCGACCGACATCTTGGCCGTCCACTTGGAGATGGCGAGGGAGATGAACGCGCCACCGAAGCCCATCACCGCGGCGAAGATCAGCAGGGCCTGGAGGTTGAGGCCGTTCTCGTTGAGGTACGGCTCCACCCCCAGGATGCGCATGGTGACCGACAGCACCAGCACGATGGCGAGGTTGGTGGCCAGGAATAAAGCAATCCGCTTCATGTGTGATTCCCCTAGAAGTATTCAGGCGTTGCGAAGACCGGCGCGTCCCGGTCAAGTTCCGGACGGGCCGGATTGTATTCCGCAAATGGGGACGTTCGCGACCGCTTGCAAGCAGTGCCCCTTTCAGGGGTCGGCTTCGAGACGCTCGATGAGCGCGGAGAGGTCTGCGGGCATGGCGCTTTCCCACTGCATGGCGACACCGCTGGCAGGATGGATCAGACCCAGCCGGAATGCGTGCAGGGCCTGTCGGCCAAAGGCGCTGGCGATCGGACCGCGCCCGGCGTAGAGCGGGTCGCCGAGCAGGGGATGGCCCAGTTGCGCCATGTGGACGCGAATCTGGTGGGTGCGACCGGTCTCCAGCCTGCATTCCACCCAGGCGCTGGTGGCGTACTGGCGCACAACCCGGTAATGCGTGCGCGCCGGTTTGCCGCCCGGCACCACCGCCATGCGCACGCGCTGGGTCGGGTGGCGGCCGATGGGCGCATCCACCTCGCCCTCGGGATGGGCCGGACGGCCGGATACCACGGCCCAGTACATGCGCGTCACCGCGCGCGCCTGCAGGTCGCGCACCAGGCAGGTCTGCGCCACCAGGGTGCGGGCCACCACCATCAGCCCGGAAGTGTCCTTGTCGAGGCGATGGACGATGCCGGCGCGCGGCACCTTGTCCAGTTCCGGGGCGTGATGCAGCAGGGCGTTGAGCAGGGTGCCCTCCCAGTTTCCGGCGCCGGGATGGACCACCAGCCCGGCCGGCTTGTCGATGACCAGGATGGATTCATCCTCGTGAACGATCGACAGGGCGATGGCCTCGGCCCGCCAGGGTTGCTCGGCGGGGTGCTCGATCGGACGGAGTTCAAGTCGCTCGCCGCCCCACACCTTGCGCTTGGCTTCCACCTGCGCACCATCGACCCGTACCGCGCCGGCATCGATCCACTGTTGCAGGCGGTTGCGCGAATATTCAGGCAGCAGCGCGGCCAGCGCCTGGTCGAGACGCTTCCCGGCCAGGCCGGCGGGTACGGTGAGTTCAACGAGATCGGGCATGCTGCGGTCACGCGGGTATAATCCGCCGACCCTTCCAGGAAGACTGTCCAATGATGCGCATTCTAGCCTTTTCGCTGCTCGCCCTGTCCTTCGCACTGTCCGGCTGCGGCCTGTTGCCGGATCAGATCGACGAGACCCGCGACTGGTCGGCGAGCAAGCTGTACAGCCGTGCCAAGGAAGCGCTCAACGGTGGCAATTACACCCAGGCCGTGCAGTATTTCGAGAAGCTGGAGGCCCGCTTTCCCTACGGCCCCTACGCACAGCAGGCCCAGCTCGAGATCGCATACGCCTATTACAAGGACAACGAACCGATCTCGGCCATCGCCGCATGCGACCGCTTCATCAAGCTGCATCCCAACCATCCGCACGTCGATTACGCCTATTACCTCAAGGGGCTGGCCAACTTCGTCGAGGACAACAACCTGCTCGCCCGCCTCGGCAAGCAGGACATGAGCGAGCGCGATCCCAAGGCCGCGCGCGAGGCATTCGAGGCATTCCGCGCGCTGGTGGAGCGTTTCCCCGACAGCCGCTACACGCCGGACGCCGCGGCACGCATGCGTTATCTGGTCAACGCCCTGGCGGCGCACGAGGTGCACGTGGCGCGCCATTACCTCAAGCGCGGCGCCCATGTCGCCGCCGTCAACCGCGGCAAGTATGTGCTGGAGCACTATCAGCAAAGCCCGGCGCTGGAGGAGGCACTGGCCATCATGATGCAGGCCTACGCGCGCATGGGTTTGAATGACCTGGCTGCCGACACCCGCCGCGTCCTGCAACGCAACTTCCCCGACAGCCCCTGGCTCTCCGGCGCCGGCCCCGCTCCCGCCGGCAAGGCGTGGTGGCGATTCTGGTGAGCGCCGGGGTGGCTGCACCCCATCCTTCCCACCGATGGTCACCCATGCGCTGAGCGCCCCGGGCCGCGACGGCGATCTCTGGCTGGCGCGCCTGGAAGCCCGTTACAGCGCGACCCAGCTGGCACCGGTGCAGGCGGCGCTCGGCCACCTCCACGCCCGGGCCGGCGAACACCGCACGCAAAGCGGCCAGCCGGTGCTGGAACACGCCCTCGGATGCGCGCATCAGCTCGCCGGCATGGGCTTCGACCCGGAGACACTCGCCGCTGCCCTGCTCACCGGCCTGCCCGATACGGCCCGCGCCGACGATGCGCTGCCGGCCGAGCTGCGCGGCAGTATCGCCGCCCTGGCACACGGCGCGGCGCGCCTGGAACGCATGGATGCGCTGCTTTCCGAACGCGGCCCGGACCGCCAGGAATCGAGCGAGCCCCTGCGCCAGATGCTGCTCGCCATGGCCGACGACATCCGCGTGGTGCTGCTCAAGCTGGCCGAGCGCACCCAGACCCTGCGCGAGCTGGCCGAGGGTGACCCGGAACTGCGCCAGCGGGTGGCCCAGGATGCGCGCGAACTCTATGCCCCGCTCGCCAACCGGCTCGGCATCTGGCAGTTCAAGTGGGAACTGGAAGACCTCGCCTGCCGCTACCTGGAACCCGACACCTACCGCGACATCGCCCGCCGTCTCGACGAACGCCGCCTCGACCGGGAGTGGTACATCCAGCGCGTCATCCGCCAGCTCGGCGACGAGCTGGCCAGTGCCGGCATCGCCGACGCGGCGATCAACGGCCGGCCCAAGCACATCGCCAGCATCCTCGGCAAGATGCGCAAAAAGCGGCTGTCCTTCGACGAGGTGTACGACGTGCGCGCGGTGCGGGTGCTGGTCAACGACATCAAGGACTGCTACCACGCCCTCGGCATCGTGCATGGCCTGTGGCAGCCCATCCCCGGCCAGTTCGACGACTACATCTCGCGCCCCAAGGGCAACGGTTACAAGAGCCTGCACACCGCGGTCATCGGTCCGGAAAACAAGGCACTGGAAGTGCAGATCCGCACCCATGCCATGCACCAGGAGGCGGAAATGGGTGTCGCCGCCCACTGGCGCTACAAGGAAGGGGGCGGCAAGGACGGCGCATCCGGCGACAAGGTGGCCTGGTTGCGCCAGCTCCTGGCCTGGCGCCAGGAGATTGGGAGCGGGACGGAAACCACCTCCCCGGCCGGGGAGGAGGAGCCCTCCGGCCTGGCGCAACGCTTTCGCAACGAACTGTTTCAGGACGAGGTGTTCGTGCTCACCCCGCAGGGCAAGGTGATCGCCCTGCCGCGCGGCGCCACCCCGCTCGATTTCGCCTACGCGGTGCATACCGAACTCGGCCATCGCTGCCGCGGCGCCAAGGTGGACGGGGTTCTGGTGGCGCTCGACACCCCGCTCGCGACCGGCCAGCGGGTGGAAATCCTCGCCGTCCGGCAGGGCGGCCCCAGCCGCGACTGGCTCAACCCGCATCTGGGCGTGCTCACCACCCACCGCGCCCGGACCAAGGTGCGGCAGTGGTTCAGGCAGCAGGATCATGGCCGCAACGTCGAGGAAGGCCGCGCCCTGATCGAACGGGAACTGTCCCGCCTCAATCTCGCCAATGTCGGCCTCGACCGTCTCGCCACCCGGCTGAAGTTCACGCAGCTGGAGGATCTGTGCGCAGCACTTGGGCGGGGCGACCTCAGCACCGGCCAGCTCGACCGCGCCTTGCAGGACGAGTTCATGCCCGCGCCGGAGCGCCCCCTGGTCGGCGCATCGAAACGCAAGCCGGGCGAGAGCGGCATCCTGGTCGAGGGCGAGGCTGGCCTGCTCACCCAGATGGCCGGATGCTGCAAGCCGGCGCCGCCCGACCGCATTGTCGGCTACACCACCCAGGGGCACGGCGTCACCATCCACCGCGCCGATTGCCCCATGATCCTGCACCTGCCCGAGGACCGCCGCGCGCGCCTGCTCGCCGCCGACTGGGGTGCTGCCGCGGCGCAGGTGTTCGCAGTCGATGTCGAGCTCATCGCCCAGGACCGCCGCGGCCTGATCAAGGACGTGGGCGAACTGCTGGCCCAGGAGCGCATCAACGTGGTGCGCGCCAACACCCAGTCGCAAGACGACACCGCGCGCATGGAATTCACCCTGGAAGTGCGCGACCTGGCCCAGCTCACCCGTTTCCTCGCCCGCGCCGGACAACTGCGCGGCATGCATCTGGCACGGCGCAAGTGAAGCCGGGCCCATGAACCCCGGTCCATCCCGCCGGTCATTCCCATAAAACCTGCCCGAGGAGAATCCATCATGCGCATCCTGCCCATTCTCGCCCTGGTCCTGGCACTGCCGTTCGGCGCTGCCCTCGCCGCCCCCGCCTATCCGCCGGTCGATGTCCAGGTACGCGCCGAACGGCTGGGCAAGCACAGTCATTACATTCCCGGCCTGGCCGGCGCGGCCAGCTCAGCCAACCAGGGCTTCATGTCCAACGCCGGCTTCGTGGTCACCCCCGACGGTGTGGTGGTATTCGACACACTCGGCTCGCCCTCGCTGGCCGCGGAGATGATCAAGCGCATCCGCGAGATCACGCCGCTGCCGATCCGCATCGCCATCGTCAGCCACTACCACGCCGACCACTATTACGGCATGCAGGTGTTCCAGGAGCTGGGTGCCGAGGTCTGGGCGCACGAGGGCGGCCGCCCGGTGATCGGCTCGGAAGGCGCTCGGCTGCGCTTCGAGCAGCGCCAGGAGATCCTCGGCCGCTGGATCAACCCGACCACCCAGCGCTTTCCGCAGCCGGACCTGTGGCTGAGCGGCGACCGCGACTTCAGCCTCGGCGGGGTGAACTTCAGGCTGCGCCACGTTGGCCCCGCCCATTCCGACGAGGACCTGGTGCTGTTCGTCGAGAACGATGGCGTGCTCTACGGCGGCGACCTCATCTTCAAGGGCCGCATCCCCTTCGTCGGTGACGCCGACTCCGGCAAATGGCTCAAGGCCCTCGACGCCCTCATCGCCCTCCAACCGCGCATCCTCGTTCCTGGCCACGGCCCGGCCTCGGACACCCCGCGCGAGGATCTCGTGCTCACCCGCGACTACCTCAGGTTCCTGCGCGCCGAAATGCGCCGCGCGGTCGAGGAAATGGTCGATTTCGACACCGCCTACGCACAGGTCGACTGGAGCGCCTGGGAAAGGCTGCCCGCCTTCCGCGAGGCCAACCGGCGCAATGCATTCAATACCTACATCCTGATGGAAAAGGAGCTCCTGGGGCGCTGAGCACCCGCCTTGCGCGCGGCGCAAGGCCGCGCCGGAAGCCACCTATCGTCGACATGCTCGCCGCCACGCCCGACACCGCGCTCGCCGCGTTCGCCCGTTACCGCCCGGCCCCAGCCGACCCCGAGCTGGCCTGCGAACGCGCCCTCCCCCGCCTGGTCGCCTTGCTGGCCAGCCTGCGCCCGACCCCGACCCGGCCGGACCCGGCCGGACCCGCGCGATCTGGTCGATGCATTGCGCGCGCGCCCCGACCTGGCCGAAGGCGTGCGCCTGGCCATCCTCGACCTGCTGACGAAACGGTGCGCGGTATTGCTGTTCGCCACCACCGGTATCTACCCCGGCACCAGCGCGCTGGCCGAAAGCCAGCGCCGTCTCGCCCATCGCCTGCTGCCCGACGCGATCGACCGCACTCAGCTCAAGGACGTGGTCGGCCGCCTGTTCCGGCGCGGCGATGCACGCTGGCTGGAGGCGATCGAGGCGAGCGACTGGGCAGCACTGATCGCCGTACTCGAACTTGATGCCGCAGCCCTGGCCGGGCTGCGTCGCGACCTGATCGAGGCCTTGCGGGTGGTGGCGCACCGCGTTGCTGCCGCCGGTCTGGAAGCGGAGATGCTGCGCCTCGATCCCGAGCTGGAGGCGCACGCCTCACCCTTCCTGGCCCAGTGCCAGGAGGCGCTGGCATTCGCCGAGCGGATCGAGGCCGGCAACCGCGCGGCTCCAGACCCGGGCGGCGAAGCCGGCCTGCCGGCGCCGGTCGAGGTCCGCCACTATCTGGTCCTGCTCGACCAATGCCGCGAAGCCATCGAGCGGGTTCGACGCCGCGCCCAACAGCGTGGCGCCAGTTTCCACCTCACCTTTCGCCTGCGCCGGCTACGCCAACACCTCGACCGCGCTCGCCAGCTCGCCGAACTGGCCGCCGCGCTGGCGCTCGGCGAGTCCCGGCGCGCCCTGCCCCTGGCGGCCGAGCTGTGGCGCGTGCTGGCCCTGGCCGAATGCCGGCGCAACGATCTGTACCGTTTCTGGGGCGAAAACCTCGAACTGGTGGCCTTGCGGGTCACCGAGAATGCCGGCCGCGCCGGCGAGCATTACATCACCGAACGCCGCGCCGACTATTTCCGCATGCTGCGCTCGGCCGCCATCGGCGGCTTCATCATCGCGTTCATGGCGGCCAACAAGCTATACCTCGGCTCGCTCGGCCTGCCGCCGCTGATCGAGGTGCTTGCATTCTGCCTGAACTACGGCCTCGGCTTCGTGTTCATCCACATGCTGCACGGCAGCGTGGCGACCAAGCAGCCCGCGATGACCGCCAACGCAATCGCCGCATCCATCGGCGAGGCCGGCGAGCGTGGTCGTGAACGCGACCTGGCGCCACTGGTGGAACTGGTGGCGCGCACCCTGCGCAGCCAGCTCGCCGCCATACTCGGCAACGTCGGCCTGGCGGTGCCCATGGCCATCCTGTTCGCCAGCCTGTACCTGGCATTGAGCGGGACCCCGTTCGTCGATGCGGACCAGGCCCGTTACCTGCTCGCCGAACTCGACCCGGTCGGCAGTGGCGCACTGATCTACGCCGGAATCGCCGGCGTGTGCCTGTTCCTCGCCGGTCTGATCGCCGGTTATTACGACAACCTGTGCGCCTACAACCGCATCCCGGAACGCCTGCGCCAGCTCGCCTGGCCGGCCCGCATGTTCGGACGCGCACGCTGGCAGCGCTTCACCACCTACATCGAAAACAATCTCGGCGCCCTGGCCGGAAATTTCTTCTTCGGGTTCCTGCTCGGCGGCGTCGCCGGGCTCGGCATGCTGTCCGGCCTGCCGCTCGACATCCGCCACATCGCATTTTCATCCGCCTACTGGGGCCATGCCCTGGTCGGTCTGGAATTCGCCGCGCCGGCCGGCACGCTTGTCCTCGCCGCGCTGGGTGTACTTGGCATCGGCCTGGTCAACCTGGCGGTGAGTTTCTATCTCGCCCTGTGGGTGGGACTCAAGGCGCGCGGCGTCACGTTCGGCGCCCGCGTCAAGCTGCTGCGCGCACTTCTGCTCCGCCTGCGCCAGGAGCCGCGCGCATTTTTCCTGCCACCCCGGGACTGATCCGCCGCAACGCCCCGATCGCCCGCAGCCCCTGCCAGCCGGATACAATGGCGCGATCGCTCCCCTCCCCCCGTCCATCATGACCGAACCGATCCGTCTTGGCCTGATGCCGCCGCTGACCGGCCTGGTCGCCATGTATGGCGAGGAGATCGTGCGCGCGGCAAGAATCGCCGCCGAGGAGATCAACGCCCGCGGCGGCCTGCTCGGACGCCCGCTCGAACTCATCGTCGAGGACGACGGCAGCCTGCCCGACACCGCGGTGCCGGCGGCCCTGCGCCTCATCGACGAGCACCATTGTGTGGCCATCATCGGCAACCTGCTGTCCAACTCGCGCATCGCCGTGGCCTCGCGGGTGGCCGAGCCAAAGCGCATTCCGTACCTCAACTTCTCGTTCTACGAGGGCAGCATCTCCGAGCGACATTTCTTCCATTTCGCCGCCCTGCCCAACCAGCAGATCGACCGGATGATCCCGTTCATGGCGCGTCGCTATGGACCGAAGATGTTCTTCGCCGGCAACAACTACGAGTGGCCGCGCGGCTCGATCGACGCCGCCAAGCGCGTCCTGGCGGCGCTTGGCGGCGACTGCGTGGGCGAGGAATACCTGCCCATCGGCGCCAGCGCCGGGGAAATCGAGGACTTGCTCGAACAGGTGGCTCGCTCCGGCTGTGATGTATTCGTGCCCTATTTCGCCGGCGCCGACCAGGTTGCCCTGCTCACCCGCTTTTCCGAACTCGGGCTGAAGCGGCGCATGGCGGTGGTCATGGGTCACTACGACGAGGTCATGGCCAGCCGCTTGCCGGCCGCAGTGCGCGAGGGCTTCTATTCCAGCAACACCTATTTCATGACCGTCGACAGCGCCGAGAACCGCGAGATGTTGCGCCGGATCGCGCGCTATCCCGGCGTGGATGGGCTCTGGCCGGCGGGCAACGGCCTCCTCACCAACTTCGGAGAGGGTACCTACCTGTGCGTGCACGCATTCGCCAACGCAGTCGAAACGGCCGCCAGCACCGCGGCGGAAGCCCTGGTGCAGGCACTGGAGACGGTACGGGTGCATGCCCCGCAGGGCCTGGTGGAGATGGACCCGGCCACCCACCACGCCGCCGTCAACACCTATCTCGCCCGTTGCGATGCCGAAGGCCGCTTCGTCCTGCAGGAATCGTTCGGTCGTCTCCCGCCCCAGATTCCCGAACGCTATCGCCACGCCGGTGAAGCCCACGCACTGCACATTTCCCAGCCCAGCCCGGAAGCTGCGGCCCGCATCGCCGCCGAGCTGTCGGCGGTGGAGCGCCGGCTCGGCACCGCGCAACGCATCCTCTCAATCGCC
>CAZOZD010000017.1:0-17327 GCA_964584195.1 uncultured Burkholderiales bacterium | reverse complement strand
CCATCCCAACCTTCCCCCAATGGGGGAAGGGGTGAAAAATTCTCAATGGACAATCCGGGTTCAATCGTCCTGCGTTCAGAACTGGGTCCACAGGCTGACCTCGCCCAGCTCGGCGCGCGGCCGGTAGGTTTCGAAGAACGGGCGCACCTCGTCGGCCGGCAGCGGCCGGCTGATCAGGTGGCCCTGCACCTTCTCGCAGCCGACGCTGATCAGGTACTTGAGCTGCGCTTCGGTCTCCACCCCTTCCGCGACCACTTCCAGGCCCAGCTTGTGGGCGAGCAGGACGGTGACGTCGCAGATCTCGGCGTCGTTGATGTCGGTCTCGATGTCCTTGACGAAGGATCGGTCGATCTTCAGGGTCTGGATCGGGAACAGCTTGAGGTAGGCCAGCGAGGAATACCCGGTGCCGAAGTCGTCGATCGACAGCGACATGCCGTGTTCGGTGAGCGCGTTCATGGTGGCGATGGTGTTGCCCGGCGAGGCCATCGACATCGATTCGGTGACCTCCATGTCGAGGTTCTCCGGGCGCACGCCGGCCTCGGCGACGAAGGTCTTGATCCGCTCCGGCAGGCCGATGTCCTGGAACTGGCCGGCACTGAGGTTGACCGACACCTTGAGTTCGGTGAGCCCCTCGTCGTGCCAGCGCCGCAGTTGCCGGCAGGCTTCGCGCAACACCCAGTCGCCCAGTGGCAGGATCAGGCCCGTTTCTTCCGCGAGGGGGATGAATTCCATGGGGGGCACCATGCCGCGGGCCGGATGGCGCCAGCGTACCAGGGCCTCCACCGCGCACAGCTTGCCGCTGCGCAGGTCGAGCTGGGGCTGGTAGTGCAGGACGAACTGGTCCTGGGTCAGAGCGTTGCGCAGGTCGGCCTCCATGGCCATGCGTTCGAGCGCGGCGACGTTCATGTCCTCGCGGAAGAACTGGTAATTGCCGCGCCCGCGCGCCTTGGCGTCGTACATGGCGACGTCGGCGTTCTTGATCAGGTCACCTACCTCGCGGGCGTCATCGGGGTACAGGCAGATGCCGATGCTGGGCGAGGTGCGCTGCTCGAAGCCGTCGATGAGGTAGGGCTCCGAAACCGACCTGACCAGTTTTTCGGCGACATGGGCGGCATCCGCGGGGGAGTCGATGCTGGGCAGTACGATGACGAACTCGTCACCGCCGAGGCGGGCGACGATGTCGCTGTCGCGCACCGTCCGGGTCAGGCGTTGCGCCACCTGGATGAGCAGCTGGTCGCCGACGTGGTGGCCGAGGGTGTCGTTGATGATCTTGAAGCGGTCCAGATCGATCAGCATCAGCGCCAGTTGCTTCTGGTTGCGCTTGCAGAAACCCAGCGCCTGTTCGAGGCGCTGGTGCAGGCTGAACCGGTTGGGCAGGTCGGTGAGCGGGTCGTGGTGGGCGAGGTGGCGGTATTTTTCCTCGGAGGCCTTGCGCTCGGTGATGTCGACGAAACTGCCGATGTAATGGCTGATCTTGCCGGCGCGGTCGCGCACGGTGGTGATCGACAGCCATTTCGGATAGGGCTCGCCAGTCTTGCGTCGGTCCCACAGCTCGCCCTGCCAGCTGCCGCGCTGGAGGAGCCCTTCCCACATCTCCTCGTAGACCGCGTGCGGGGTCATGCCGGCCGACAGGATCCTGGGATCCTGGCCGATCACTTCTTCGGGCTGGTAGCCGGTCAGGCGGGTGAAGGCCGGGTTTGCGGCGATGATGCGGTTGCGCGCGTCGGTGATGATGATGGCCTCGGTGCTGTTGGAAAACACCATGGCCATCAGCTGCATTTCGTCCTCGCTGCGCTTGCGGGCGCTGATGTCGCGGATGGTGGCGGAATACAGCGGCCCGCTCGCGGTCTCGATCGAGCCGACCGCCAGGCTGACCGGAAAGCGGCGACCGTTGCGGGTCACCGCCCAGAGTTCGCGCACCTTGCCGAGCCCCGGGGCGTAGTCGGTTCCGGCGTCCAGGGGGACCAGGATGTCGAGGCGCTGGCCGATCAGTTCGTTGCGGGTGTAGTCGAACAGGGCCTCGGCGTTGCGGTTGATCAGGCGGATGCGCCAGTTCGAGTCGGTGATCACCATGGCGTCCGGCGTCGATTCGATCAGGGCGTGGAACTGGCGCTCGCGTTCGGCCAGCTCGTCGATGTCGAATTCGGCGCAGAAGAACAGGGTGTCATCGCGGCGGATGACATGGCCGCGCAGGCGGAACAGGGCGCCGTCGCGGGCGTGCAGGTTGAACCAGCCACGGGCGCCGGGTTCGCTTTCCGCCTGGGCCAGCAGTTCGGCAAGGCGTGGCCGCACGAATGCGGCGGCGGCATTGCCCGGGGACTGGCCCGGCGTGGTCCCCAGCAGCGCAAGAAAGCCGGCGTTGGCATCGAGAACTTCGCCGTCGACGCGCAGGCAGGCGGCCGCGATCGCGCGGCTGTCGCGCAGCAGGGGCGGGATCGCCGGGGGGGCGGAAGCGTCGGCGGAGGGGATCATTGCGCGGCGGACGCGGTCTCGGGCGAGCTTGGGGGGACCTCGATCGGACACATGGCGGAGGATCCGGGGCGGCTGGCGGGCGGCCGGATGGGGATGAATGAAAGGGAGTACTATCATACCATCCGGGCCATGCCAGTTTCGTCCCGCGGGGTAAGATCGGCCAAATAATTCTGGCCAGTCCATCACCGGGCGCGTATGATGCCGCTCAAGTTGTCGTACAGTAGCAGGTTGAATCTTCGTCGCAGGATGCGACGCATCTGATCTCGGGACTGTTCCTCAGCCCCATCTGCCCCACCTCCCTACGTTGCCTTTTCCGTTGGCGCGTGACATCGGGTCGGGCCGATGCCACGTCGCCGTCGTCCGATTCATCGGCACGCCGGCCAATCTCATTCGCCGTGTCGTTTGTCGCGTCAAGCACGCGGGCGCCGGCTCATTGGAAAGGTCATACATGTCATTCGCCGAACTCGGTCTGAATCCGTTCATCCTCAAGGCCCTGGAAAAGGCCGGTTACACCGAACCCACCCCGGTCCAGGCCGAGGCCATCCCGCTCGCCCTGGCCAATCACGATCTCCTGGTTTCCGCCCAGACCGGCAGCGGCAAGACCGCCGCATTCATGCTGCCCAGCCTGTCCCGCCTGGCCGAGCCCGCCCATGTGAGCGGCACGGGGCCGCGTGTGCTGGTGCTCACGCCCACCCGTGAACTGGCGCAGCAGGTGGAGCAGGCGGCCCGCACCTACGGCAAGGAACTGCGCCGGATGCGCACCGTTTCACTGGTCGGTGGCGCGCCCTATGGCCTGCAACTGAAGATGCTGTCCCAGCCGGTCGACGTCGTGGTGGCCACCCCGGGCCGCCTGATGGACCATATGGAACGCGGCAAGATCGACTTCGCCCGTCTCGAAGTGCTGGTTCTCGACGAGGCCGACCGCATGCTGGACATGGGCTTCATCGACGACATCCAGGCCATCGTCGCGCGTACCCCGGCCACCCGCCAGACCCTGCTGTTCTCGGCCACCCTGGATGGCGAGGTGGGGCGGCTGGCGCGCGAGCTGACGCGCGAACCGCGCCGGATCGACGTGGCGCCGATGGAGGAGCGGCGCGCCAACATCGACCAGCGCCTGCTGTTTGCCGACAATTTTAATCACAAGGACCAGTTGCTCGACAGTCTGCTGCGCGATGTCGAACTCAATCAGGCGGTGGTGTTCACCGCCACCAAGGCCTCCGCCGAGGACCTGTCCGGCAGCCTGCGCGAGCGTGGCTTTTCCGCCGAGGCGCTGCACGGCGACATGCCGCAGCACAAGCGCAGCAAGACCCTGCAACGCATGCGTGACGGCCATACCCGCATCCTGGTGGCCACCGATGTCGCCGCGCGCGGCATCGATGTCGCCGGAATCAGCCACGTGATCAATTTCGATCCGCCCCGCCAGGCCGAGGATTACGTGCATCGCATCGGCCGCACCGGCCGGGCCGGGCGCAGCGGGGTCGCGGTCACCCTGGTGAATCACAACGAGCGTCACCTGTTGCGCAATATCGAGCGCTATACCGGCCAGAGCATACGCATCGAGGTGATCAGCGGCCTGGAGCCCAAGGCGAAGCCGGATCCGGCGCGCCGGCCGCGCGGCGAAGGCGGCTATCGTGGCAAGCCGGCCGGCCAGAAGGAGTTCCGGCCGCGCAAGGAAGGCGGCTTCGGCGCGCAAGGTCGTCCCGAGGGGCGCAGGCCGGCGGAGCGATCAGGCTGGAACGAGCCGGCGCGCAGTGCCCAGCCGGCGGGCGAGGAGGGGCAGCCGCGGACCTGGAAGTCGCGCGCCGAGCTGGAGTATGGACAGCGTCAGGGACGGCCCCAGGGGCGGCCCAATGCGGCACGGGGAAGTGCGACACCGCGCAACGAGCCGGTGCCGGCCTATCATCAGGAACGCGAACGCCAGATGGCCTACGCCAAGGCCCATGCCAAGGGCAAGCCGGACACGGCGGGCAGCGAGTATCACGGTCAGCGTGACCGTAAGCATCCCGATACCGTGGACAAGCCGAAGCGCGCCGCGCGTTACTGGTAATTTCCACCCCGGGCGGCCGGCCGATGGGTTCGGCCACCCGCCCGCGGCATCACCACACGCCCAGGTATTCCAGGATTCCTTGCGCCGCCTCGCGGCCCTCGTAGACCGCGGTCACGACCAGATCTGAACCGCGCACCATGTCGCCGCCGGCGAATATCTTCGGGTTGGCGGTCTGGCAGGCATGCTTGTGGCCCTTGGCGATGACCCGACCGGCCGGGTCGGTGGTGATGCCGAAGTCGGCAAACCAGGGCTGCGGGTTGGGGCGGAAGCCGAAGGCGACCAGGACGCGGTCGCAGGGCACGATCTCCTCCGAGCCCGGGATCACCACCGGGGTGCGGCGGCCGCGCGCGTCGGGTTCACCCAGTTGGGTGGTGACCAGCTTGATGCCCTCGACCTTGCCACCGCCTTTGCCATCCCCTCCGACGATCTCGACCGGCTGGCGGTTCCACAGGAATTGCACGCCCTCTTCCTTGGCGTTGGCCACCTCGCGCCTGGAGCCGGGCATGTTGGCCTCGTCACGACGGTAGGCGCAGGTGACGCTGGCCGCGCCCTGACGGATGGAGGTGCGGTTGCAGTCCATGGCGGTGTCGCCGCCACCCAGGACCACCACGTTGAGGCCCTTCATGTCGATGAATTCGTCCTGCGCGAAGCCCATGCAATGCTTCACGTTGGAGATCAGGAAAGGCAGCGCCGGCATGACGCCGGGCAGGTCCTCGCCGGGGATGCCGGCCTGCATGTAGGTGTAGGTGCCCATGCCCATGAACACGGCATCAAAATCGGCGAGCAGTTGCTCCAGGGTGACATCATGGGGTTGCGTGCCTCCGACCTCGGTGTTGAGGCGGAACTCGACACCCATGCCCTCGAAGATCTCGCGGCGGCGGGTCATCACGCCCTTTTCCATCTTGAACTCGGGGATGCCGAAGGTGAGCAGGCCGCCGATCTCCTCGTAGCGGTCGAACACCACGGGCTTGACGCCATTGCGCACCAGCACGTCGGCACAGCCCAGGCCCGCCGGGCCGGCGCCGATGACGGCGACCCGCTTGCCGGTGGCCACCACCTGGCTCATGTCCGGGCGCCAGCCCTGGGCGAAGGCGGTCTCGGAGATGTAGCGCTCGACCTGGCCGATGGTGACGGCGCCGAAGCCGCCCTGGTTCAGGGTGCAGGAGCCCTCGCACAAGCGGTCTTGCGGGCAGACCCGGCCGCACACCTCGGGCAGCGAGTTGGTCTGGTGCGACAGTTCGGCCGCCTCGAAGATGCGGCCCTCATCCACCAGCTTGAGCCAGTTGGGGATGTAGTTGTGCACCGGGCACTTCCACTCGCAATAGGGATTGCCGCAGGCGAGACAACGACCGGCCTGTTCGCGGGCCTGGTCGCCATCCATCTGGGCGTAGATCTCCTTGAACTCGACCTTGCGTACCTCGGCCGGGGTCTTGGCGCCGTCGCGGCGCTGAATCTTGAGAAATTGGAATACGTCGGACATTTCGGTACCTGTCAGTTCAATGGGGCCAGGACTGGGGATTTCGGTGCTGGTGCAGGCAACGCAGAACCTGTATGGCCTTTTCGTCTTCGATATAAAAAATAGCGTAAGGGAATCGATGCAAAGGTGCACGGCGCACATCGCCAAACACTTTGACGTACACCCGAGGCTGTCGCTGGATCAAAGCCAAAGCCGTATCGATGGCACGCATGAACTCGGCCCCGAGGCCTCTTGCCCGATGCGCGTACCATCGGGCAGCGCGCAGAATTTGCGCTTCTGCCCTGGCGCGGATGCGCAGTTTCATAGGCTGCGCATGAGCCGCGCACGTACGGCCTCCCAATCCTCACCCTGATCCGGAGCGGCACGATACTCTGCCAGCGCCTGCTCGAGTTCCTCGCGCTGCCAGTCGTGCAGCGGAAGGTCCACCGCTTCCTTGGCGATGGAGTCCCAGATGTCCTCGACCAATTGAATGCGTTCGGCAAGCGACAGCTTGCTGACTTCATCCAACAACGACGTCGCCATCACCCACCTCCACGTTCAATCCTTCAGCAGGCTGTCCAGGGTGAGCGCCTTCGGCTTGACCAGCCAGAAGCGGTTCACCACATCGTTGAAGTTCTCCAGCATCCAGCGGCCGCGGGCGCTGCCGGTGTAGAGCACGTGCTGCTCGATCCGGCCGCGCAGGTAGGCGCGGTATTCCCCGGTGTTCTCGTCGTTGATCCGGTTCAGGTCGACCAGCTCGTTGTTGTAACGGTTGGGCAGCTGGTCCTGTTCGTCATAGACCAGGGCGAAACCGCCGGTCATGCCGGCGCCGAGATTGAGGCCGGTGTCGCCGAGCACGACGATGGAGCCGCCGGTCATGTATTCGCAGCAGTGGTCGCCGGCGCCCTCGATCACGGCATGGGCCCCGGAGTTGCGCACGCCGAAGCGTTCGCCGGCCATGCCCGCGGCATAGAGCTCACCGCCGGTGGCGCCGTAGAGACAGGTGTTGCCGACGATGCTGGCCTGGTGCGACTCGAACGCCGAGCCCTTGGGCGGGTAGACGATCAGGCGGCCGCCGGCCATGCCCTTGCCGACGTAGTCGTTGGCATCGCCCTCGATCTCCAGGGTCAGGCCCTTGTGGTTCCAGACCCCGAAGCTCTGACCGGCCGAGCCGTTCAGCTTGATGTGCAGGCAATCGTCGGGCAGGCCCTCGGCACCGTGCGCCTTGGCGATCTCGCCGGAGAGCCGCGCACCGATCGAACGGTTGACGTTGCGCACCGTGTATTCCAGCCGCTGCGGTGTTTTCGCCTGGATGCCCGCAAGGGCGTCCTTGACCATCTGCTCGGCCAGTTCACCCTTGTCGAAGGAGGGGTTGGACGGCTCGACGCAGAAGCGCGGCACCTCGGCCGGGATGCTGCCCTGGGACAGAAGCAGGTCGAGCTTGAGCTTGTGCTGCTTGTCGGATTCGCCGGGCAGCAGGTCGAGCAGATCGGTGCGGCCGATCAGGTCCTCGAACTTCCGGACCCCCAGCTTCGCCATCCACTCCCGGGTCTCCATGGCGATGAAGGTGAAGTAGTTCACGATCATGTCCGGCAGGCCGATGAAGTGCTTCTTGCGCAGGGTTTCGTCCTGGGTGGCCACGCCGGTGGCACAGTTGTTCAGGTGGCAGATGCGCAGGTACTTGCAGCCCAGCGCGACCATGGGGCCGGTGCCGAAACCGAAGGACTCGGCCCCCATGATCGCCGCCTTGATCACGTCCAGGCCGGTCTTCAGGCCGCCATCGGCCTGCAGGCGCACGCGGCCGCGCAGGCCGTTGGCGCGCAGCACCTGCTGCGCCTCGGACACGCCAAGTTCAAACGGGGTGCCGGCGTATTTCACGCTGGTGAGCGGCGAAGCGCCGGTGCCACCGTCATAGCCGGAGATGGTGATGAGGTCGGCATAGGCCTTGGCCACGCCGGCAGCGATGGTGCCGACACCGGGCTCGGCCACGAGCTTCACCGAGACCAGGGCCTGCGGGTTGACCTGCTTCAGGTCGAAGATCAGCTGCGCCAGGTCCTCGATCGAGTAAATGTCGTGGTGCGGCGGCGGCGAGATCAGGGAGATGCCGGGCTTGGTGCAGCGCAGCTTGGCGATCAGCTCGGTGACCTTGCCGCCGGGCAGCTGGCCGCCCTCGCCGGGCTTGGCGCCCTGGGCCACCTTGATCTGCAGCACCTCGGCATTGACCAGGTAGTGCGGGGTGACACCGAAGCGGCCGGAGGCGACCTGCTTGATCTTGGACATCTTGATCGTGCCGTAGCGCGCCGCATCCTCGCCGCCCTCGCCGGAGTTGGACCGGCCACCGATGCGGTTCATGCCTTCGGCCAGGGCCTCGTGGGCCTCCGGCGACAGGGCACCGAGCGACATGCCGGCGGAGTCGAAGCGCTTGAGGATGGCCTCCATCGGCTCGACCTCGTCGATCGCGATCGGGTTTTCCTTCAGCTTCATCAGGTCGCGCAGCATAGCCACCGGGCGCTCATTCACCAGGCGGGCGTATTCCTTGTAGGTCTCGAAGGAGCCGGTCTGCACGGCCTTCTGCAGGGTCTGCACCACGTCCGGGTTGTAGGCGTGGTATTCCTCGCCGTGCATGAACTTGAGCAGGCCGCCGGCCGGGATCATGCGCAGCGGGTTGAAGGCGGCGCGGGCCAGTTGCTTCTGGTCCGCCTCGAAGTCGGCGAAACTGGCGCCGGAGATGCGCGACACCGTGCCACGCAGGCACATGTCGACCACCTCCTCGTGCATGCCCACGACCTCGAACAACTGGGCGCCACGGTAGCTGGCGACGGCAGAGATGCCCATCTTGGACATCACCTTGTACAGGCCCTTGTCGATGCCCTTGCGGTAGTTGGCCAGGGCCTTCTCCGGCTTGAGCTTCACCTCGCCGCTGCGGACCATCTCCAGGATGCACTGGTAGGCGAGGTAGGGATACACGGCGGTGGCACCGTAGCCGATCAGGCTGGCGATCTGGTGCGGGTCACGTGCGGCGCCGGTCTCGGCGACGATGTTGGCGTCGCAGCGCAGGCCGGCGTCGGTGAGGGCGTGGTGCACGGCACCGACGGCGAACAGCATGGGGATGGGCAGGCGGGCACGGTCGATGGTGCGATCGGACAGCACCACCACGACCTTGCCCGAGCGCACCGCGGCGACGGCATCCGCCGCCAGCCGCTCCAGGGCCGCCTTGAGCGCGGTCTGGGCCGGATCATAGTTCAGGTCGAAGGTGATCGCGGCGTAGGCCGGATCGCTATGCGTGGTGATGGCCACGAACTTGTCGTGCGACAGCACCGGCGAGGTCACCTCCAGGCGGTGGGCGTGGTCCGCGGTCTCCTCGAACAGGTTCTTCTCGCGCCCGAATACCGTGTTGAGCGACATCACGATGGCCTCGCGGATCGGGTCGATCGGCGGGTTGGTGACCTGGGCGAATTGCTGGCGCAGGTAGTCGAAGGGCGAACGCACCTTCTGGCTCAATACCGCCATCGGCGTGTCGTCGCCCATGGAGCCGATCGCCTCCTGGCCGTCCTCGGCGAGCACACGCACCACCTGGTCCAGCTCCTCGAAGCTGACGTTGAACAGCTTCTGGTGCGTCTTCAGGCTGGGCGTGTCGAGCTGCGGGCAGTCGGCATCCTGGTCCGGCCCGAGTTCGAGACGGATGGCGTGCTGCTTGAGCCAGTCCCGGTAGGGATGGGCAGACTTGAGCTGATTGTCGATGTCCTCGGGCAGCATGAAGGTGCCGGTGGCGAGGTCGGCCGCCACCATCTGGCCGGGGCGCACCCGACCCTTGGTCACCACGTCCTCGGGCTTGTAGCCCCAGACGCCAATCTCGGAGGCGATGGTGACGTGACGGTCCTTGGTGATGACGTAGCGGGCCGGGCGCAGGCCGTTGCGGTCGAGCATGCACACGCCGTAGCGGCCGTCGGTCATGACGATGCCGGCGGGGCCGTCCCACGGCTCCATGTGCATGGAGTTGTATTCGTAGAAGGCGCGCAGGTCCGGGTCCATGTTGGTGACGTTCTGCCAGGCCGGCGGCACCATCAGGCGCATGGAGCGGAACAGGCTGGAGCCGCCCATGAGCAGGCCTTCCAGCATGTTGTCGAAGCTCATCGAGTCCGAGCCCTGGCTGCCGACCATGGGCCGCACATCGGCCATGTTCGGGATCAGGGGCGAAGCGAACTTCTGCTCGCGGGCGCGGGCCCAGTTGCGGTTGCCCTGCACGGTGTTGATCTCGCCGTTGTGGGCGAGGTAGCGGAAGGGCTGGGCCAGGCGCCACTCGGGCCAGGTGTTGGTGGAGAAGCGCTGGTGGAACACCGCCAGGCTGGATTCAAAGCGCGCGTCGTTCAGGTCCGGGTAGAACACCGGCAGGTAGGCCGGCATGACCAGGCCCTTGTAGGAGATCACCCGGGCCGACAGGGTCGGGATATAGAAGGTCTTGTCGTCCGCCGCGACCGCCTTTTCCACCTTGCGCCGGGCGATATACAGCTTGCGCTCGAAGATCTCGGCGTCGATGCCGTCCGGGCAGTTGACGAACAGCTGCTCGATCACCGGCAGGCTCTTCAGGGCGTATTCGCCCAGGGCCGAGTTGTCGGTCGGTACGGTGCGAAAACCGGCCACGGCCAGGCCTTCGGCCTTGAGTTCGGCGCTGAGCAGATCACGCGCGCGCTGGGCCAGGGTGGCGTCGCGGTTGAGGAAGACCAGGCCGGCGGCGTAACGCGCATTGAGCACGAAGCCCGCCTCGGCGGCCACGGCGCGCAGGAAGCCGTCCGGCTTCTTGAACAGCAGGCCGCAGCCGTCGCCCGACTTGCCGTCCGCCGCGACCGCGCCGCGGTGGGTCATGCAGCCGAGCGAGGTGATCGCGGTCTGCACCAGCCAGTGCGAGGCCTTGTCGTCCAGCTGGGCGATCAGGCCGAAGCCGCAGCTGTCCTGTTCGAAATCGGGGCTGTATAGCGTGCCGCACAGGCGGCTTTGTCGATCGTCCATATTGTTCTTGATCGCCAGTGGATTTCCGGGTAAAGGGCGGGGATTCTAGCGCGAACCGAAGCGGCCCGCCACCTCCGCGGGGTGACCGAGGCAGCCTCCGGCGGGAGGGCGCAAGCACTCGCTGCGCCGGGCGAATCCGGTTGGTGCTGGCCCGGGCAGCGCCGTTGCGGGAAGCGGCGGCCTTGAGTATCTTCGCCCGATCTCATCCGGGCACGGGCCATGCTTCGACCTTCCGATCCGGCGCGGGCACTGTTCCAGTGCGGTCGCCATGTATTCAGTCTTGATCGTCCCCAGGTCATGGGGATTGTCAATGTCACCCGTGATTCGTTTTCGGATGGCGGTCGTTTCTTCGATCCGGGGCGGGCCATCGAGCAGGGTCTGCGCCTGATCGAGGCCGGCGCTGATCTGCTCGACATCGGCGCCGAGTCGACCCGGCCGGGTGCTGCGCCGGTGCCGGAGGCGGAGGAGATCGATCGGCTGCTGCCGGTGGTCGAGGGCTTGCGTGATGCCGGTGTGGCCTTGTCGGTGGACACCATGAAGCCGGCGGTGATGCGCGCGGTGCTGGCAGCGGGGGCGGACATGATCAACGATGTCAACGCCATGCGCGCGCCCGGTGCCTGGGACGCGGTGGCCGGTTCGGACTGCGGCCTGTGCCTGATGCACATGCGCGGCACCCCGCGTGACATGCAGGATGCGCCGCATTACCAGGATGTGCTCGCCGAGGTGGGTGCCTTTCTTGCCGAACGGCGGGCGGAGGGCGCGCGCCGGGGTGTTGCCGATTCACGCCTGCTGATCGACCCCGGCTTCGGCTTTGGCAAGACCCTGGCGCATAATGTCGCCCTTTTTCGCGGCTTGGCGGAACTGGGCCGGGTCGCGCCGGTGTTGGTGGGCGTGTCGCGCAAGTCCATGCTCGGCCAGATCAGTGGCCGCCCGGTGGATGGGCGGCTGGCGGCCAGTGTGGCCGCCGCCCTGCTGGCGGCGCAGGCCGGGGCGGCCGTGCTGCGGGTGCACGACGTGGCCGAAACCGTGGACGCGCTCAAGGTATGGCAGGCAATGCGCCTGGACAAGGAGGAAGGGGAGGCATGAGCAGACGCTATTTTGGCACCGACGGGGTGCGCGGCCGGGTCGGTGAGGATCCTATCACCGCGGAGTTCGTCATGCGCCTGGGGCACGCCGCCGGGCGGGTGCTGGTGGCGCGCGAATCGGCCGGCCTGGGTGGCGAGCGCCCGGCGGTGCTGATCGGCAAGGACACGCGCATCTCCGGATACATGCTCGAATCGGCCCTGGAGGCCGGGCTGACCGCGGCCGGCGTCGATGTGCGGCTGACCGGCCCCCTGCCCACGCCGGGCATCGCCTACCTCACCCGGGCACTGCGCCTGCAGGCCGGCATCGTCATCTCCGCCTCGCACAATCCGTTCGAGGACAACGGCATCAAGTTCTTCTCCGCTCTAGGCACCAAGCTCGCGGACGCGGTGGAGGCGGACATCGAGGCCGCCCTGGACGAGCCGATGCGCACCGTCGCGGCGCGCGGCCTGGGCAAGGTCAAGCGGGTGGATGACGCGGTCGGCCGCTATGTCGAGTTCTGCAAGAGTACCTTTCCCGGCGATCTCGACCTGCGCGGCCTGCGCGTGGTGGTCGATTGCGCCCATGGCGCCGCATATCACGTCGCGCCGCATGTCTTGCATGAGCTGGGCGCGGAGGTGATGGCGATCGGGGTTGAGCCGGACGGGCTCAACATCAACCTCGAATGCGGCGCCACCCACCCCGATGCCCTGGCGCGGGTGGTGCGCGAACAGGGCGCGGATCTGGGCATCGCACTCGATGGCGATGCCGACCGCCTCATCATGGTCGATGCCGCGGGGGGCGTCGCTGACGGCGACCGCCTGCTGTACGTGATCGCACGCCACCGCCACATGCAGGGTCAGGCGGTGCCCGGCGTGGTGGGCACGCTGATGACCAATCTCGGCGCCGAGCAGGCCATCCGCGGCCTCGGTTGCGATTTCAGGCGCGCGGCGGTGGGCGATCGCTATGTGCTGGAACAGATGCACGCCCTGGGCTGGAGCCTGGGCGGGGAAACCTCCGGCCATATCCTGTGCCTGGACAAGCACACCACCGGCGATGGCATCGTATCGGCCTTGCAGGTGCTGGCGGCATTGCGCCGGGAAGGCCGGCCCCTGGCCGAAATCACCGCGGCTTGTCCGGTCTGGCCGCAGGTGTTGCTCAACGTGCGGGTCGAGAAGGGCTTCAGCCTGGCCGGCCAGGCCGGGGTTCAGGCCGCGGTTGCGGCGGTGGAGGCGGAGCTGGGCGAGGCCGGCCGGGTGGTGTTGCGGCCGTCCGGTACCGAGCCGCTGATCCGGGTGATGGTGGAAGGGCGCGAGGCCGGCCAGGTCGGTCGCGCCGCGGAGCGGATTGCCGCCGCCGTGCGCCAGGCGGCGGGCGTCTGATCGGTTCCGGCCAGAGCCAGGCTGGGCGGTGCCACGCCCAGTTCGCGCAGCAGCCGGCTCACCTTGATCCGCAGCGCGTCGCGCAGGGCGCGCAACTCGGCGAAACGGCCGTGCAGGGCATTCGCAGCCGGCGCCAGGCGCATGCGCCAGTCGATGCGGCCGCCCGGGTTGGCCAGCAGTACCGGTGCCACCGTATCGGCCTCGTCGACCACCACCACCAGGTCGGCGCGGCGCAGCGCCGCCTCGCTGACCTGGCCGGCATCCATGCCGCCGACGCTGGCGCCGGCCTCCACCATGAGCGAATCAAGCGCGCTTTCCCGTGCTGATTCGCCCAGACTGGCCACTTCGACCTTGACCGCGTCGGGGGCGAGATGACGGGTCCAGGCGGCGGCAATCCACGCCGCGCATACATGACCGACGCCAACGAACAGGATGTGGAGAGGACGGGGCATGGGGTGATCCAGAAGGTCGGGTTTCAGGAGCTCAGGCTCGTGGCCGTGGGGTTGCCATTGAGGAAATGACGCGCGTAGCTCTGGTTGAGTTCCCGCATCGACAGCATGATGAGCAGGTCGGCGGTGTTGAAGTCGGGGTCCCAGGCCGGCTCGCCACATACCCATGCGCCCACCCGCAGGTACCCCTTGATCAAGGGTGGAATCTCCGGTCGCATCCGGGGCGGGGCTTCACTGGCCAGCTCCTCCAGGGGCAGGCGGCAACGCGGGAACACCCGCCATTCGACCGGCGCCAGATGCTGTTCCTTGATCGCCTGCCAGACCCCGGCGGCATTGTGGCCGCCATCCTGCATGCCGATGCTGGCGCAGCCGATCAGGTATTCGTGGCCGCTTTTCTGCATGTAGTCGGCCAGGCCCGACCAGAGCAGGGCGATGACGCCGCCGGTGCGGTAATCGGGGTGGACGCATGAACGCCCGACCTCGACCATGCGCCGGCGCAGGTGGGTGAGGCGGGTGAGATCGAATTCCTGGTCCGAGTAGAAGCTGCCGACCTGGCGGGCGGCCTCGGGGCCGAGGATGCGGTAGGTGCCCACCACCTCGCCGCTGTCGCCGTCGCGGACCAGCAGGTGGTCGCACCAGCTGTCGTACAGGTCGATGTCGATGCCCGGTTCGGGGCTCGTCAGACGCGCCCCCATCTCCTCGGCGAACACCTGCCAGCGCAGGCGCTGCGCCTCGCGCACCTCGGCGGCGCTGCTGGCGAGGCCGACGTTGAAGGTTTTCCTGCGCTTGCGTTCAGTCTGCAAACCCGTGTGCAGCATCGTCCGGTCCTCGTGGTCATTGAACGCCGGAACCTTAGGCGCGGCGCGTGACAGTGCGGTTAAACGGCGGTGAATGTTTGGTTACCGTCGAGCGGAATCGGTTCCGGGCCGTCCATTCATCCTGAATTGCTCACCACAGAGGTACAGAGTTGTTCAGGTTCATCCGGCTGCAACATTCACCCGGCAGGATGCGCGGCCATGGCGAATGTCCGTTCCATCTTCCTGTCCGACATCCACCTCGGCACCCGTGCCTGCAAGGCCGAACGCCTGCTCGACTTCCTGCGCGCGCATCCGGCCGAAAACCTGTACCTGATCGGCGACATCGTCGATTTCTGGTCGATGCGCCGTGGCATCCAGTGGAGCCGGGCGCAGAACACCGTGGTGCAGAAACTGCTGCGCCGGGCCCGGCATGGCGAGCGGGTGGTGTTCATTCCGGGCAACCACGACGAGGCGCTGCGCGAATATCACGGCACCACCTTTGGTGACATCCTGGTGGTCAACGAGTTCGTTCACCAGACGGCCGACGGTCGTCGTTTCCTGCTCATCCATGGCGACGAGTTCGACCAGGTTACGCGCTATCACCGCTGGGTCGCGGTGCTGGGCGATGTGGCCTACAACTTCCTGGTGCGCGCCAATGCATGGCTGTCCTGGGTGCGCCGCCATCTCGGCCGGCCGGGCTACTGGTCGCTGGCCGGCTATGCCAAGCGGCGGATGAAGCGAGCGCTCGAATTCATCTTCGACTTCGAGGATTCGGTGATCCGCAACGTGCGCGAGCGCGGCCTTGATGGGGTCATCTGCGGCCACATCCACTGGGCGGCGATCAAGGAAATGCAGGGGCTCACCTACGTCAACTGCGGCGACTGGGTCGACTCTTGCACCGCCATCGTCGAGCACCACGACGGTCGCCTGGAGCTGATCGACTGGAACGGCGAGATCGCCGACGCCGGTCATGAAGATGCGGTGGTCATCCCGCTGCCCGAGGTTGGCCGCAAGGCAGCCTGATGCATTGTGGATGGTTTGTAATATTTCTGTCATCCCCGCCGGTTAGCATGCCCCCTCGTTTAACCCAGATTGTCCATTAGGACGCGGGAGGATGGCGAGACGGTTTGCGAGCAGATTGGCGTGCCCGTGCCAAGCCCATAGCCGAGTCTATGGGCGCGAAGCGGGCACGCCAAGGTGCCGCAAAACGGCCGCCAGGGCCCGCGTAGGCACGCAGGGCCGCCGAATGGACAATCTGTGTTCAACCCCGCTTTCCCCTTCCCTTTCCTTCCACAGGAGTTTGCAAGCATGAACCTGAACAAGCTTGTCGTCGCGCTCGGCCTTGCCGCCAGCGCTTCCTTCATGGCGCAAAGCGCGCTGGCCCAGGCCGTGCGCGTCGATCCCAACCTGCCCACCTACCAGCGCGTCTCCGGCGTGTCCGGCAACTTCACCAGCGTCGGTTCGGATACCCTGAACAACCTCATGACGCTGTGGGCCGAGACCTTCAAGCGCAACTATCCCAACGTCAACATCCAGATCCAGGGTGCCGGTTCCTCCACCGCGCCGCCGGCCCTGATTGAAGGTGCCGCCAACTTCGGCCCGATGAGCCGCCTGATGAACGCCAAGGAAATCGAGGCCTTCGAGAAGAAATTCGGCTACAAGCCCACCCCGGTGCCCGCCGCCATCGATGCCCTGGCCGTGTATGTGAACAAGGACAACCCCATCCAGGGTCTGAGCATTCCCCAGCTCGATGCCATCTTCTCCGCCACCCGCAAGTGCGGTGGCGCCGCCGATGTGACCCGCTGGGGCCAGCTCGGCATGAGTGGCGAGTGGGCCAACCGCAACATCGCCCTCTACGGTCGTAACTCGGTGTCCGGCACCTACGGCTACTTCAAGGATAGGGCACTGTGCAAGGGCGACTTCAAGCGCAACGTCGCCGAGCAGCCGGGTTCCGCCTCAGTGGTGCAGAGCGTGACCGGCCAGCTCAACGCCATCGGCTATTCCGGCATTGGCTACAAGACCTCCGGCGTGCGTGCGCTGCCCCTGGCCCCCAGGGACGGCGCGCCCTTCGTCGAAGCCGATGCCGTGCATGCCATCGACGGCACCTACCCGCTCGCCCGCGTGCTGTATTTCTACGTGAACAAGCGTCCCAATCAGCCGCTGCCGCCGCTGGAGCGTGAGTTCGTCAAGCTGGTGCTGTCCAAGCAGGGCCAGGAAGTGGTGATCAAGGACGGTTTCGTGCCGCTGCCGGCCGCCCTGGCCGCCAAGGCCCTGGCCGATCTGGGTATCAACTGATCCAGGCAACCTCCCGCGTGACGGCCCGGGCTGAGCCCGGGATCGTCCGCGCCAAACCGATGGAGATCGAATCATGCTGAAATCCCAGTCGCGCCTTCTGCCACTGGCTCTGGGTGGCCTGTTCGCCCTGGCCACGCTTTCCGGTTGCGCCAGCAACCAGGCCGCGCCCGTCGCCAAGGCCGAGGCCAAGCCGGCGGCCGCCGCTGCTCCGGCCGCTGCGCCCGCGTCTGCGGCGCAGAAGACCGAGTACTATTTTGTGGTTTACCACGAAAACGGCCGCATCTACCCGATCGCCGACGTGGCCAACTATATCAAGTTCCTGCATACCAACGAGCTGATCTACACCCGCACCCGTGTCGG
>CAZOZD010000016.1:5563-17727 GCA_964584195.1 uncultured Burkholderiales bacterium | reverse complement strand
GCCGTCGGCGGCGGCCTCGATGCGGGTACGGAACTTATCGCGCTCGGCGGTGGAATACAGTCCGTCGATGACCCGGCCAAGCAGATTGCGCAAGCCGTCCTGGGGGATCCTGGCTCGGTTTTCGGCCCAGTCGGTCTCGATCACCCCGGCCTCGGGCATGTCGATGTTGATGATGAATCCGAGTTCCTGCCAAAACTCGCGCAGCACCGGCCAGACCTCTGCGGGCGGCGCATCCACCACCAGCCAGCGCTGAGTGCCGGCGCGTTCGATACGGGCCCGCTCCACGCGCGGCAGCACTCCGGCGGCCTGCACCGCTGACTGGCCGGCACGCGCCTGGGCAAAACCGGAATAGGTGGCGGCATCGCGGCGGGCGGCCTCCGGCAGGGCATAACGGCTGCCCCCCGCCGGCAGGATGAGGTCGGGCGGGGCCTCAAGGGAGGGCAGCGTGGCCGCCGACTTGTAATCGATCTTGCGGTTTTCGGTGAATGAACAGCCAGCCAGCGACAGGGCGGCGAGGAGTGCGATGGAAGCGTGGGCGGTGCGCATGGGGTCAGGAGTCCTCAAAGTGCGCCGGCTTCCCGCAGGGCGGCGCGAATGGTTTGGTGATGAGCGCTCGAAAGGGGCGTGAGCGGCAGGCGGATGCCTGCGCCGATGCGGCCCATTTCGGCCAGTGCCCACTTCACCGGAATCGGATTGGCCTCGATGAACAGGTGGCGGTGCAGGCCAAGCAGGCGGTAATGGGCGGCACGCGCCGCATCCAGGTCGCCGCCGAAGGCGGCTGCACACAGGGTATGCATGAGGGCCGGGGCGACGTTGGCGGTGACCGAGATCACCCCCTGTCCACCCATCAGCATCAGGGCCAGGGCGCTGGCATCATCGCCGCTGTATACGGCAAAACCGGCCGGGGCGCGCTTGATCAGGTCGCAGCCGCGCTCGATGTTGCCGGTGGCGTCCTTGATGCCGGTCACCCCGGGTATTTCGGCCAGGCGCAGCACGGTGTCGTTGGCGAGATCGGATGCGGTCCGGCCAGGCACGTTGTACAGGATCAGGGGCAGTTCGACCGCCTCGGCGATGGCGCGGAAATGGCGGTACAGTCCTTCCTGGGTGGGCTTGTTGTAATAAGGCGCGACGGACAGTCCGGCGACGGCTCCTGCCGCCTTGGCGCAACGCGAAAGCTCGATGGCCTCGGCGGTGGAGTTTGCGCCGGTGCCGGCGATCACCGGAATGCGGCCGGCGGCCTGCTCGACCGCGGTGCGGATCAGCTGGCAATGCTCCTCCGGTGTCACCGTGGGCGACTCGCCGGTGGTGCCGACGATGACCAGCGCATCACTGCCCTGCTCGACATGCCAGTCGACCAGGGTGCGCAATGCGGATAGATCGAGTCCGCCATCGGCGTGCATGGGGGTGACGAGGGCGACCAGGCTGCCAGTCAGCATATCCAGAGACTCATTGCAAAAGAATGGATTGTAGCCGATTCGCCTCAAGGCGCGATCCCCCGCATGATGGCCTGCGCCACCTGCACGGCATGCATCCAGAAGCGTTCGATGATCCCCGGCATGTAGGCGACGGCAAAATACAGCACCACGAAACCTGCGCCCAGGGTGATGGGAAAGCCGACCGCGAAGATGTTGAGCTGGGGGGATGCGCGGGTCATCATGCCGATGGCCAGGTTGGCGGTGAGCAGGGCCGCGGTGATGGGCAGGGCGATGTGCAGGCCGGTCTTGAACAATGCTCCTGCCCATTCCACCAGCATCAGAAAGCCCTTGTCGGCGAGCGGCCGGGCGGCGATGGGGATGTCGTGGAAGCTCTGCCACAATGCGGCGATGACCAGATGATGACCGTTGAACGCCAGCAGCAGAAGCACCGTGAAGATGGTCAGGAACTGCGACAGTACCGGGGTCTGGGCGCCATTGATGGGGTCGAACAGGGTGGCGAATGAAAGACCCATCTGCAAGCTCATGATCTGGCCGGTGAACTCCACCGCCATGAACACGATGCGCAGGGTAAATCCCAGCGCCACTCCGATCAGGATCTGCTGCACCAGGATGAGCAGCCCGTCGCCGGACACCAGCGCCACCGGCGGCGGCGGCGGCAGGGTCGGCACGATGACCATGGCCAGCGCGAATGCCAGGGTCACCCGCACCGAATTGGGCGCGGCGCGATTGCCAAGCAAGGGATCGGTGGCGAGCCAGGCCAGGATGCGCACGAACGGATAGAGGAACAGCGCGATCATCGCGTTCCAGTCGGCCGTCGAGATCGCCAGCATGGCTTCGGTGGAGTGCGGTCTCAGCCGATCAGGGTGGGAATGCTGCTGTACAGTCGCACCACGTAGTCGACCAGCACGCGCAGCATCCAGGGCCCCAGGGTGATGATGATCAGGAACTCAACCACCAGTTTGGGGATGAAGGTGAGCGTCATCTCGTTGATCTGGGTGGCGGCCTGGAAGATGCTCACCACCAGGCCGGCCACCAGAGAGGCGAGCAGGAGCGGCCCTGACGCGAGCAGGCCAATCTCGATTCCCTGGCGGATGATCGCCAGCACCGTCTCCATGGTCATATCTCGAATGTCCGCACCAGGGAGGCGATCAGCAGGTTCCAGCCATCGGCCAGCACGAACAGCATGATCTTGAACGGCAGCGAGATCAGCATCGGCGAGAGCATCATCATGCCCATGGACATCAGGGTGCTGGCCACCACCATGTCGATGATCAGGAACGGAATGAATACGATGAATGCGATCTGGAACGCGGTCTTCAGTTCACTGATGACATAGGCCGGCACCAGGATACGCAATGGGGTGGCCTCGGGCGACTCGATGGGCGGATGGTTGGCCAGGCCGATGAACAGGGCCAGATCCTCCTGCCGGGTCTGTTTCAGCATGAACGCCTTGAGTGGCTCGGAACCGCGGTTGTCGGCGTAGGGACGCCAGGCCACATCGTAGATCTTGTCGAACACCGGCGCCATGACGAAGAAGGTGAGGAACAGCGACAGGCCGATGATCACCTGGTTGGGCGGGGCCTGCATGGTGCCGATGGCCTGGCGCAACAGGGAGAGCACGATGACGATGCGGGTGAACGCGGTCATCATCAACAATGCTGCCGGCAGGAAGGTGAGCGAGGTGAGCAGAAGCAGGGCTTCGATGCTGAAGCTGTAGCTGGTGCTGCCGCCCGGCCCCGGGGTGCTGTTGAATGCCGGCAGGCCGGCCTGCGCCAGGGCCAGCCCGGGCATGCCCAGCAGGATCATGGCCAGTACCGCGGCGGCCCCGTTCCGTGACATCTCAACCGGCCTTCGGGCCACGCCGCAGCCATTCGGCCAGGCGGTCGGCGAACGGCCCGGCGGAAACCTCCGGGATCGGGGCACCCGACCCGTCCGGCTTGTCCAGGCGATGCAGCAGGCTGACATTGCCGGCCGCCACCCCGAGCAGCAACCAGGTGTCGGCCACTTCCACCACCACCAGGCGCTCGCGCGGGCTCAGCATGACCCCGCCCACCACCTTGACCACCCCTTGCGCGGCGGTCTGGCCCGGGGCGTAGCGGCGCATCAGCCAGAAAAACCCATACATCAGCACGAGCACGAGGCCAAGGCCGAGCACCGCCTGCAACAGGCTGCCGCCGGCGCTGGCCGGCTCGGCCGCCCGCGCCGCGAGAGGCCAGGCGGCCAGCAACCAGGCACCGGCAACGCGAGGAAGAAGGCGCGCGCCAGGCGGGCGCCTCCGCGAGTAGGGGAAATGGCTCATCGATTGATGCGACGCAGGCGTTCGGCGGGACTGATGATGTCGGTCAGCCGGATACCGAACTTGTCGTTGACCACCACCACCTCGCCCTGGGCAATCAGGCAGCCATTGACGAGCACGTCCATGGGTTCGCCAGCGAGACCGTCCAGCTCGACCACCGAGCCCTGGGCGAGCTGGAGCAGGTTGCGGATGGCGATCTTGGTGCGTCCCAGTTCCACAGTGAGATGAACCGGGATGTCGAGGATGAGGTCGAGATTGTTGGCGACCGGCAGGGTCGTGTCCGGAGTGAGCGACTGGAACACATCAGCCTTCTGCGGCATGCCGGCTTCGCCATGACTGGCGTCGACCGCGGCCTGCTCGGCCATCGCCGCGGCCCAGTCATCCTCGGCGCCGGCCCCGGTGGAGCTTTCCTGTTCGGCCAGGGCGGCGGCCCAGTCATCGGCGGTGATGTCGTCTTTGCCCGCGTCTTCGCTCATCGTCTGCCCCCGACCAGGCCGGCGCGTTCACGCCCCATCAGCACCCGGTCGATCTTGAGGGCCAGCTGTCCATTTTTCTGGCCATATTTGCATTCGAACACCGGCACCCCATCGACCTCGGCCACCACGGCCTCGGGCAACTCCAGGGAAATCACGTCGCCCACCTTGAGTTCGAGGATCTGCCGCAGGGTGATCGGCGCCTGTCCCAGGTTCGCCACCAGCTCGACCTCGGCGTCCTGCACCTGCAGGCTCATCTCGGTGATCCAGCGCTCGTCGGCCTCGGCCCGGTCGGCCTGCATGGTGCTGGTGAGCTGATCGCGAATCGGCTCAATCATACTGTAGGGCATGCAGATGTGGAAATCGCCGCCCGCGGTGCCAAGCTCGATATTGAATGTGCTGACCACCACCACCTCGGTCGGTGTGGCGATGTTGGCGAACTGGGTATTCATCTCCGAGCGCACATACTCGGGTTTGATCGGGTAGATCGCCTCCCAGGCCTTGGCATATTCCTCGAAGGTCACTTCGAGGATCTTGTGGATGATGCGCTGCTCGGCGAGGGTGAAGTCGCGTCCCTCCACCCGCATGTGAAAGCGGCCGTCGCCACCGAACAGGTTGTCGATGACCAGGAACACCAGATTGGGGTCGAAGATGAATAGCGCGGTGCCGCGCATCGGCTGGATGTGGACCAGGTTGAGGTTGGTCGGCACGATCAGGTTGCGCACGAACTCGCTGTACTTGATGACCGATACCGGCCCCACCGAGATCTCGGCGGTGCGCCGGATCAGGTTAAACAGGCCGATGCGGAAGTTGCGGGCGAAACGCTCGTTGATGATCTCCAGGGTCGGCATGCGACCCCGGACGATCCGTTCCTGCCGACCGATGTCGTAGGAACGGACCCCGGCCGCGCTCTCCTGGGCGACTTCTTCCTCGGGTTCCCCCGTTACGCCGCGCAGAAGTGCGTCGACTTCGTCCTGGGAGAGGATGTCGTCCGCCACGGTCTCCCCGCAATCCCCTTCTTACTGCTGGATGATGATGTCATTGAACAGGACCCGGCGCACGCCCTTGTTCTTCTTGGCGCCAAGTACCTCGTTCACCTTGGCCTGGATTTCAGCGGCCACCGCGTCCATGCCTTCCACCGTGCCCAGTTCCTCCGGGGTGCGACTGCGCAGGATGCGGATCACCTCGTTGCGGATCTCCGGCGTGCGCGTCTTGATCTCGTTCTGAACCGTGACGTCGGAGACCTGCAACTGGATTTCGGCGCGCAGGTATGCGGTGCGTGCCCCGCTGAGGTTGACGGTGAAGGTATCCAGGCGCTCGAAAATCGGCGGACCTTTCTCGGCAACTTCCTCTTCCTCCGCATCTTCGGCGTTCTTCTCCGCCGCCGGCTTGGAGGTGAGCAGGTACACCGCGGCGCCACCGCCCACGACCACCAGCAGCAACACCACGGCGACAATGATCAGGATCAGCTTCTTCATGCCGCCCCCCTTTTTTGGAGCTTCCGCTTCAGCTTGCTTTTCGGCCATGACGCCCTCGTAGTCGATTCATTGATCCCGGAACCGCCGGGGAACTTTTCTGGATACATGAATACCATAAAAAAACAGTAGTTTCTTGATAAAAGCTCAAGTCTTTCGTCACGTCAAGCGAGAACGAAAAACAAGGCGCATCATACTGCCCCGGCGTGATCGCCTCAAACCGCAGGATGCGCCTCGTTCAAAATCCTCCCACGCGGAGGATCAACCCATTGTTTTACAAAAGATCAGGCATACAGATCGACAAGACCACTGGCGACACGCCGCGGCGGTGGCGCGATCTCCCGCTCCCCGAACGGGGCCGGGTCCTTGTCGTCACGATTGCCTCTGCCCTGTCCGTCCTGAGCGAATGAGGCACCGGACTGGAAGGATTCGCTGCTGACGCTGGCGCCCCCCAGGGTCAGACCCGAACTCGCCAGCATTTCACGCAGGCGCGGCAAGGCCGCCTCGATCGCCTCACGGACCGCGGCATTGGCCGAATAGAACTGTGCCCCGGCCTCGTTGCCATTCACGCTCAGGCGGACCTCCAGGCTGCCCAGGCTGGGCGGGCTGAGCTGCAACTCCGCCACATGTCCCTGGCGGCCGGCCAGCCAGACCAGTTTTTCGCCCAGCTCCGATCCCCACTGCGGTTGCCCGAAGGGCGTCGCCAGGGTCGCCGTGGCACGCCCGGTCAGGGTTCCCTCGCCGGGCATGAGGCGCGCATTCGCCCCGGCCAGAACCGAGGACGGATCGGCCCCGGGCGGCAATCCCGGGATACGATCCAGCGGCATCGGTGATCGCGCCCACTCGCCAAGCGCGGCCCGCTCGGCGAGCGGCGTCAGCAAGGACTCCGCGGTCGATTGCGGGCCGACGCCCGCCTCGAACTGCGCGGTCAGCCCACGCCCGGTTTCGCCGCTGGCGCGCCGTGCAGCCCCGCCAGCGGCAACTTCTGCCGCCCCGGCCGGCAAGATCCGTCCGCGCCCGGCTCGGGGCGTTTCGCCCGACAGGCTCGCCAGCGGCACGCCGCCAGTCCGCGTCGGGCCGGCCTCGCCGCTTTCGCTGCCTGCCGCACGTCCCAAGGCCCGGCCCGGCAGGTGCCCAAGCGCCAGGCCCGGCAGGCCCGCCCCCAAGCCGCGCGGAGACACCGGATCCAGCGCCTCCGGTTTCGCGCTCGCCTGTTGTGCGCTCACCGCTAGCGCCGCTGGCAGCCCGCCGCGCGGCAAGACCATTGCGCTTTCGTCACGATCCGTGGCGGCATGCCCGGCCCCCAGTGACCGCACCACCTCCGCCAGGCGCCGTTCCATGGCCGGGCCGATGACTGTTTGACCCGCCTTGACAGGCACGGCTTCCGCTTCGTCGGCGCTTGCCTCGCTCTTGCGCTTATCCCCGGCCGACGATAGCGGGGTGACATGGAGTGCCGGCTCATCGATCGACGCCACCTGTTGCGAGGTCAATTTTTTCGACGCCGCGCCGTGCGGCACAAGTTCTTTCGGCGCCGCCCCCTGCATATGCGCGAGCATGGCCTCGACCGCATCCCCTCCACCGTCCACGAGCAGCAAGCCGGCCGAATCGACTCCAACCCCGCCGGCCAACTCCGTCTGGCCGGCGTCCGTCTCGCCCTCCGCCAGCGCGGATCGCGCACTGGCCGGGCTCGCCTCGTCCGGCTGCGCGCCACGCAACCGGGCCGACAGGGCTTCGGCAAACATCGCCAGCACCGACTCGGCCTTGCCGGCCTGACCCGGACGGCCCTGGCCAGGGCGGGAATGCAATGCGGCAAGCGGATCGGACGCGACTGGATGGGGCATGATCGACTCGGGCAAAAAGGGACTCGGCCCGATTTCAGCACGATCCATGCCACACAGACTGCGCGGGGCGCAGCGAACCGACTCAGGGCATGGAGTCGCCGCGCTCCGCCGCGGCGCGGAGCGCACGTCCCGCCAGCTCATCGAACTGACGCTGTTCGCGGCGCGACTCGGCCCGCGCCTGGTCAGTGCGCCGCCGTTCCTCCAGCACCTCGAACGACTTCACCCGGCGGCGCAGCTCGAACCATTGCTCGCGCGCCTGACACCAGCGCCCATGCAGATCGGAGACTTCCTTCTCCTGATGCTGGATCGCGCCTTCCAGCTTGGCGATGAAACCGTGGAAATCGCGGAAGCGCTGGATGTCCATCCCCCCCTGGCAGGAGCCGGTCAGGCGCTGGCGGTACTCGGCCAGATAGCCCTGCAACTCGCCCAGCCGGCCCGCGGCTGCATCCTCCTTGCGCTTGAGCATGCGCATCAGGCGCTCGGCCGCCTCCAGTCGGTGGCGGGCGTGCTCCAGCAAGGGGCGCAGGGCGAATTCGCGCGGCATCAGGTGATCTCTTCGTCCGCAGCCAGGCGGCGCGCCTCCTCTTCGAGCATGACCGGAATGCCGTCGCGGATGGGGAATGCCAGCCGATCGGCCGGACAGACCAGCTCATGCCGGTCGCGGACATGCACGAGCGGCCCCTTGCACAGCGGGCAAACCAGTATTTCAAGCAGCTTGGCGTCCATGAGCGTTTTCAATCCTGTCCAGTATGCATTGCAACAGACCCGGTTCGACCTCCGCCGAAACGGGCAACATCCAGTGATCCTCGCCAGCGAACGGGGCGCATTTCACCGCGTCCTTCTCGGTCATCAACACCGTTCCCGAGGGCAGGTCGGCGGCGACGAAGCGGTGATGATCGGGAAAGGCGCGCGCCTCGATGTCCAGCCCCAGGGCGCGCAAATGATCGAAAAAACGCTCCGGGTGGCCGATCCCCGCCACCGCCCGCAGCCGGCGGCCACGAAACTGTTCCGCGCGCCGCCGTTCCGGCCTTGCGATGGCGACGAACTCATCGCCGGCCAGACGCATGCCATGACAGGGCACGGCACCGCCCGCCACCGTCCGCCCGCCACCATGGCAGACTACCGCGTCCACCGTCGCCAGCCGGCTGGCCGGCTCGCGCAAGGGGCCGGCCGGCAGCGGCAGGCCATTGCCGAGACCACGACCGGCATCGACCACCGCGATCTCGCAATCGCGGGCCAGGGCGTAATGCTGCAAGCCATCGTCGGCGAGGATCACGTCGACCCCGGGGTGGCGCGCCAGCAAGGCCCGGGCCGCATCGGCCCGACGCCGCCCCACCCAGACCGGACAGCCGGCGCGACGCGCCAGCAGCACCGGCTCGTCACCAACCCGGGCCGGATCGGTGCCGGCCTCCACCTCGGCCAGCTCGCCACGTCCCCCATGACCCCGGCTCACCACGCCGGGATGGTAACCGGCGGCACGCAGGGACTCGACCAGCCACAGGACAAGCGGCGTCTTGCCGGTGCCGCCGACGCTGACGTTGCCGATCACCACCACCGGCACCGGCAAGCGGGTGACCGCAAGCCAGCCACGCCGATAGGCCAGCCGGCGCACCGCCGCCAGAACGGCGAACAGCCCCGCCAGCGGCAACAAGGCCCACATCGCGACGCATTCGCGGCACCAGAGCGAAGGCCGGTACCAGCAATGCTGTATCCGCTTCACCCGCTCAGGGTTCCTCGCCCGGCGACTGGGTGACGAAGGTCACCCGCGCCAGGTTGGCGCGCCGGGCCGCATCCATCACCCGGATCACGGACTGATGCGTGGCCCGCGCATCGGCACTGATCACCACCACCGGCTCCTCGCGCCCCGCCGCGGCGCCTTGCAGGGCGGCGACCAGGGCATCGACCCCGTCGCCGGCCACGGCGATGTCGTTGACCTGATAGGCGCCGCCGGCATCGACGCCGACATGGATCTGGGCCGGCGCCTCGGGCGCGGTCTCGCCCTTGGCCTCGGGCAGGTTGATCTGCAACTCGGCGAAGCGGGCGTAGGTGGTCGTCACCATGAGAAAGATCAGGATGACCAGCAGCACGTCGATCAACGGGATGAAGTTGATCTCCGGCTCGTCGCGCACATAGCCGCGGCGGAAGTTCACTTGCGCTCCCCGTGCACAGTCTCGACCAGGGCCACCGCCTGCTGCTCCATCTCCAGCATGAAGCCGTCCACCTTGCCGCGGAAATGACGGTAGAAGATCATGCTCGGGATCGCGACGATGAGGCCGAATGCGGTGTTGTACAGGGCGATGGAGATGCCGTGCGCAAGCTGCGCAGGGTTCGAGCCGGACGGGGTCTGCGAACCGAAGATCTCGACCATGCCGATCACGGTGCCGAGCAGACCGAGCAAGGGCGCCACGGAGGCGATGGTGCCCAGGGTGGTGAGGAAACGGTTCAGCTCATGCGCCACCGCCCGCCCGGTCTCTTCCAGCGATTCCTTCATGATTTCCCGGCTGCTGCCCAGGTTGCGCACACCTGCCGCCAGCACCCGCCCCAGGGGCGAGCCTTCCGCCAGGGCGCGCAGCAGGTTGGCGTCGATACCCTCGCGGCGCAGGTTCTCGACGGTCTTGTCGAGCAATCCCGGGGGCAGGATGCGCTGGCTGCGCAGGGTGTATGCGCGCTCGAAGATGATGGCCAGTGCCAGGATGGATGCGATGATGAGCGGCCAGATGGGCCAGCCGGCGGCTTCGATCAGGGCGATCACGCGTTGACCTCGATTCTCGGTCGGAATGAATGGCGGCTAATGTAGCCTGCCGCGCCCCCGTCGGGCAAGGCGCGCGGCTCACCGAGCCAGGTGGCCGCCTGTGTATAATCCCGCATCCCGTTTACCGCCCTCCCCGAATCCCGCTGCCCACCCCATGATCCGACGCTGGCTCAACAAGATGCTGGGCAAACCGTCCACACCGCGCGGACCGACCATCCTGCCGCCGGCCCGCCACGGCATCCGCCGCACCCAGATCCATCCCTGCGCCCTGAAGGTGACCACTACCCTGCGCCAGGCCGGTCACGCCGCATTCATCGTCGGCGGCGCGGTACGCGACCTCCTCCTGGAGCGCGAACCGAAGGACTTCGATGTCGCCACCGACGCCACCCCGGACGAGGTCAAGACCCTGTTCCGGCGCTCCCGCATCATCGGCCGCCGCTTCCGCATCGTCCACGTCTATTGCGGCGCCGACACCATCGAGATCACCACCTTCCGCGCCCACGCGGTCCAGGGCGCGGCCCAGGACGAGGACGACCACGCCACCGCCGAGGACGGACTGATCCTGCGCGACAACCTGTTCGGTCGCCAGGACGAGGACGCCGCCCGGCGCGATTTCACCGTCAACGCGCTCTACTTCGACCCTGAACGGGAAGAAATCTGGGACTACCACGGCGGCGTCGCCGATGCCCGCGCCCGGGTGCTGCGCATCGGCGACGCCGCCACCCGCTTCCGCGAGGACCCGGTGCGCATGCTGCGTGCCGCCCGCTTCGCCGCCAAGCTGGAATTCCGCATCGATCCCGGCACCCGCGCCCCCATCGCCGAACTGGCGCCGATGCTGGAACGGATTCCCCGGGCGCGGATGTTCGACGAGATGATGAAGCTATTGCTCTCCGGCCATGCCGAGCGCGGCGTGCGCCAGCTGCGCGCCGAGGGCCTGCACCATGGCGTGCTGCCCATGCTCGATGCCATCCTCGACGACCCTGTCCGCCAGCCTTTCCTGCACGCCGCGCTGCACGACACCGACGAGCGGGTGCGGCACGGCCAGTCGGCCTCCCCCGCGTTCATGCTCGCCTGCCTGCTGTGGTTCGACTACGAGGCCGCCCGCGCCGGACTCGAAGCCCGGGGCCACCGTTCGCCGGGCGCCGCGTTCGACGCCATGGACGCCACCCTCGAACGCCAGCGCGAGGCCCTCGCATTCCCGCGCCGCTTCGATGGCACCATCAAGGAAATCTGGGCGCTGCAACCGCGTTTCGAGCAGCGCGCCGGGGCTCGCCCCTATCGTCTGCTCAGCCACCCCCGTTTCCGCGCCGGGTTCGATTTCCTGCTCATCCGTGCCCGCGGCGGCAATGCCCCCGCCGAGCTTGCGGAATGGTGGGAGCGCTTCCAGGACGCCTCCGAGGAGACCCGCGCCAGCATGCTGCGCCCCGAGGCCGAATCCGCCGGCAAGCGCAAGAAGCGTCGTCGCCGCACCCGCAAGCCGGACACGGCGGCGGGCGGCCCGCCGCTGGAGGGCGCGGAGCACGACCGCGCGCCCGACTGAACCCGCCCCGGACCCCCGCATGTCCGCTCCGGTCCACGCATTCATCGCCCTTGGCGCAAACCTGGGCGAACCCGCGCGCCAGATCGAAACGGCACTGAGCGAACTGGCCGCCCTGCCCGAAAGCCGGCTGACCGCCCGTTCATCGTTCTGGCGCAGCCGGCCGGAAGGATTCTCCGCCCAGCCTGAATTCATCAATGCCGTCGCTGCCCTGGAAACCCGGTTGCCGGCGCGCGCCCTGCTCGCCGCACTGCTCGACATCGAACGCCGGCATGGTCGCGAGCGTGCTTTCCGCAACGCCCCCCGCACCCTCGATCTGGACATCCTGCTCTATGCCGACCAGATGCTGGACGA
>CAZOZD010000016.1:0-5547 GCA_964584195.1 uncultured Burkholderiales bacterium | reverse complement strand
GCACCTGCCCCACCCCCGCCTGCACCAGCGCCCATTCGTGCTGCTGCCGCTGGCCGAAGTGGCCAGCGCCGGGCTGGACATCCCCGGCCACGGCCCGCTGGCCGCCCTGATCCAGCGCCTGCCGCCGCACGACACGCGGCGCATCGACTGAGCCAGGCCACCATGCCCACACTGCCCGACCGCTACCGCCACATCGCCATCGAAGGCCCTATCGGCGCCGGAAAAACCAGCCTGGCACGCCGCCTGGCGGCGCTCGACGAGGCCCGGCTGGTGCTGGAAGAACCGGACGACAACCCGTTCCTCGCCCGCTTCTACGAAGACCGTGCCCGCAACGCCCTGCCGGCGCAGCTGTTCTTCCTCTTGGCGCGGGCGGAACAGGTCCGCCAGCTGTCGCAGGGCGAACTGTTCTCGCCCCGCATCATCGCCGACTTCATGCTCGAAAAGGACCCGCTGTTCGCCCGCCTCAACCTCGACGAGCCCGAATACCAGCTCTACCAGAAAGTGTATGAAGGTGTCCGGCCACAAAGCATGCCCCCCGACCTGGTGATCTATCTGCAAGCCCCCGCCCCGGTGCTCGCCGAACGGGTGCGCAAGCGCGGCCGCACCTTCGAGCGCGGCCTGTCCGAGTCCTATCTGGCCGACGTGGCGCGGGCCTACAGCGAGTTCTTCTATCATTACCAGGCCGCGCCCTTGCTGATCGTGAACAGCGAGCACCTCGATTTCGCCGCCAACGACGACCATTTCGAGCTGCTCCTGCAACGCATCGGCGAAATGCGCGGGGCACGAGAATTTTTCAGCCTGGGGGCCTGACCATGTACCTGCCCAAACTGCTCGCCCGCTGCGATGCCGGCGAAAAAATCGCGGCGCTGACCTGCTACGACGCCAGCTTCGCCCGCGTGCTGGTCGATGCCGGTGTCGATCTGCTGCTGGTGGGCGACTCGCTCGGCATGACCGTGCAGGGCCACGCCACCACCCTGCCGGTCAGCCTCGACGCCATGGCCTACCACACCGAAGCGGTGGCGCGCGGCGCCGCCGGGGCCGCATTCATCGTCGCCGACCTGCCCTTCGGCAGCTACCAGGAAAGCCCGGCGAAGGCATTCGCCGCCAGCGCCCGCCTGCTCGCCGCCGGCGCCAACATGGTCAAGCTCGAAGGCGGCGCGGTGATGCGCGACACCATCGCATTCCTGGTCGAGCGCGGCGTGCCGGTATGCGCCCACCTCGGCCTGTTGCCGCAATCGGTCAACCAGACCGGCTACCGTGCCCAGGCGCGCGACGCGGCCGCGGCGGAGCGCCTGCTCGCCGACGCCGAAGCGCTGGCCGCCGCCGGCGCCAGCCTCATGGTGCTGGAATCGATCCCCGCAGCGCTGGCCGGCGAAGCCACCCGGCGGCTGGCCATCCCCACCATCGGCATCGGCGCCGGGCTGGACTGCGCCGGCCAGGTGCTGGTATTGCACGACGTGCTCGGCCTCACGCCACGTCCGCCGCGCTTCGCCCACGACTTCCTCGCCGAATGCGGTGGCGACATCGCCGGCGCGATCCGCGCCTATGTCGCCGCGGTCAAGCACGGCCGTTTCCCCGGCCCCGGGCACAGCAACTGAATCGCGGCATGCGGATCGTCGAAACCACCCGCGAGCTGCGCGCCGAACTGGCCGGCGCGACCGACACCGCATTCGTGCCCACCATGGGCAACCTCCATGCCGGCCACATCGCCCTCGTCGAGTACGCCCGCAGGGTCGGCGCGCCAGTGGTGGCGAGCATTTTCGTCAACCCCCTGCAGTTCGGCCCGGGCGAGGACTACGCCCGCTACCCGCGTACATTCGCCGCGGATTGCGCAATGCTCGACCGCGCCGGCTGCGACCTGGTGTTTGCCCCGGGCGTCGAAGAGCTGTACCCGGAACCCCAGACCTACCAGGTTCAGCCACCACTGGCCGACGAATTGTGCGGCACCTTTCGCCCCGGTCATTTTGCCGGGGTATGCACGGTGGTGCTGAAGCTGTTCAACCTGGTCCGTCCCCGCCACGCCCTGTTCGGCAAAAAGGACTACCAGCAACTGTTCATCCTCACCGGCATGGCGCGCCAGTTCAACCTCGACATCGACATCGTCGCCTGCGACACGGTGCGTGCCGAGGACGGGCTCGCATTGTCTTCACGCAACGGCTACCTGAACGCCGAGGCGCGCCGCGAAGCCCCCCGCCTGTACGCCGAGTTGCAGGCCTTTGCCCGCGCATTGCAGGCCGGTGAGCGTGACTTTGCACGCCTCGAGGCCGACGCCACGGCGCGCCTTGCGCGCCACGGCTGGCACGTCGACTACGTCAGCCTGCGCAGCCGCCACACCCTCCTCCCGCCCTGTCCCGGCGAGCGGGCGCTGATCGTGCTCGCCGCAGCCCGCCTCGACGGCACCCGCCTGATCGACAACATCGAGATCGATCTCGATGCCGGCATCGACCTTCAGCCCCCCGCCGCCAGCAGGCCATGAACGCATCCGATCCGCACGCCCCGATCGTCATGCCGCCGGCCCCCTCCCCCGCATGGTGGCTGCTGTTCGGCGCCTGGCTGGTGGCCGCCGTCGCCACGCTCGCGGCCTTGTTCCTCGGCGAGATCGTCGGCCTGCCGATCTGCGGCATGTGCTGGTACCAGCGCATCGCCATGTTCCCGCTCGCCGTCCTGTTGCCGTTCGGCCTGTTCCCCGTACTTTGCCGCCGCGTGATCGGCGCCGGTCTGGCCCTGGCGGTGCCCGGCCTGCTCCTGGCGCTGTACCACCAGGGCATCGTCACCGGCATCGTGCCGGAGCGCATTCAGCCCTGCCGGCAGGGCATTCCATGCTCGGAGACGGTCATCAGCTGGTTCGGCTTCCTCACCATCCCGCTGCTGTCGCTGGCCGCTTTCGCCACCCTCGTCGTGCTGCTCGGCGCGGCGCTTTACCGGAGTCGATCATGAAACCACAAGCCCTGTTCGTCGGCGCGCTCGCGCTGCTGCTCATCGCATTCGCCGCCGCCGTGCTGGTCCAGACCGCCGTTCCGGAAGGCCAGGAGGCCACCCCGGCCAGGGTCGACCCCGAAGCACTGGTGCGCATGCACTCGCCCAGCCTTGGCCGGCCGGAAGCCAAGGTCACCATCGTCGAATTCCTCGATCCCGCCTGCGGCACCTGCGCCGCCTTCTACCCGGTGGTGAAGGACATGCTCGCCCAGGATCCGGACAACCTGCGTCTCGTGCTGCGCTACGCCCCCTTCCACCCCGGTGTCGACCGGGTGGTCGCCCTGCTCGAAGCGGCGCGCCGCCAGGACCGGTTCTGGCCGGCGCTGGAGGCGCTGCTCAACAGCCAGGCGCGCTGGACACCGAACCACCGCCCGGACGCCGACCAGGCACTGCACATCCTGGCCGAACTCGGTCTCGACATGCCCAAACTGGTCGCCGACGCCGCCGACCCGGCCATCGCCGAACTGATCGCACTCGACACCGCCGACGCGCGCACGCTGGGCGTGGAAAAGACCCCCGAATTCTTCGTCAACGGCCGCCCCCTGCCGAGCTTCGGCTTCGAACCGCTGACGGCGCTGGTGCGGGAAGAACTGGCGCGGCAATGAACGCATGACCATGCTGCGCCCCTCTCGGGATGGCCGAGGGGCGGCGGGCGGCGGCTGACGCGCATACTGCAAGTCAAGGTTGTCGGCGCTGTCAGCTCGACCATCAGCTTGATGATGTGTCGAGGGGTGCGGAACTGGCCGTTCTGACCGGCGCTGGCAGTTTTGCCGAGCATGTATTCGTAGAGGTCGCCTTTGGTGTCACGGTCGTCCATCGGGACGTGGTCGAGCATGTCCACCACCTTGGCGAGCAAGCCCGCCGTGGGGATGGTGAACCGGGCATCCTTCATGTGGTGGCTGTAGGTGGAGCCGTCGCCGCCCATGCTCTTGATGAAGGGGAAAACGTGTTCGCCGACGGTCTCGAACATTTCCACCGGGGCGAAGTGCTTGAAGCGTGACCAGCGCAGGTCCTCGTAGTCGCGGCCTTTGGGGTCCTTGCCTTCAGGGAAGACGCGATTCTTCATGGGCTGCTTGAGGATGGTGGACTTGCTCTCCTCAAGCGTGTGGGCATCATCCAGTCGGCGGATGAACAGCAGGTAGGTGATTTGCTCGACAACCTCAAGTGGGTTGGAAATGCCACCCGTGTAGATGGACATCCAAACGCGATCGATTTGGCTGCGAAGTTCGCCAGTCAGCATGTTTCCCTCGATTATTTTGGTGGCATCGCCTATTACCCGCGATTTTCCCCGGTCACGGGCTCATCAAGCGAGCCTGCCTTGTTCTTCAGCAGTTAATCAATGTCATGAATCAGCCTCGGATGCCACGGCTGGCCTGTACCTTGAGGAGCTTGGCGGCATCGAGCAGGCCTTGGTCCAGGGTGTACAACATCTTCGCGTCGTGATTGCGGGCAATGGCCAGGTGCAGGGCATCACCCGCCCGGAGCTTGCTGTCGAAGTGCTGGATGTAGTCCTTGGCCAGCTCATAGTCAGCGGCCATCGGCACCAGGACCTGGAAGGAGTCGGCGACCAGTTCATCAAATTGGGCGATGACCTGGCTGGCATCTCCGGCCGTAAGCCCGCCCATGCGAACCTCGCGGGCGATGAGGCTGGAGAATTCAACCCGGGTCCAGTGGCTGATGCTTAACTCCCCAGCCGCACACTTGTTGAAGAAGGCCTCGATTTTGCTGCTGGTGGCCTCTTCGAGCAGCAACGGCGTGAGGAAGCTGGTGTCGAAATACAGCATGCGGTGTGGTCCTACAGCCCTTCGTCACGCATCTCGCGCAGCAACTCGGTGCTGGATTTGCGCCAGCGTGGCAACTGACGGCGAAACTCGGCCAGTGACTTGATGGGGTGCTTGGGTTTTTCGACCGGCGAGATACGGGCAATGGGCAGGCCTCGCCGGGTGATGACGACTTCTTCCCCGGCCTCAACCTGGTCGAGCAGATGGCTCAAATGGGTTTTGGCCTCGGCCAGCGACACGGTGTTCATGGTCACCTCGTAGTAGTCATTCTGTTGGTCATATGGTAGCGCGCTCAAGGCATCAGGTAAATCAGTCGTCCCAGTGGCTGCCCACGCCGTTGTCCCAGCTGGAGCTGCTGGCAAAGCCATCCTCGAAGCCTATGCTGGTGGAGGTCCAGCTATCGTCATGGTGGAAATCCGTGCCGTATGGGTTGCCTTCACTTCCAGCCGGCGCAGAAAGTCGGGTAGATCGTCCTTGCTCAAGTGTTTGCGGTGCTCAACCCGGCGTCGGGCAATTTCGCCCTTCAGCGGCTCTGCGGGGTTATAGTCGGCACGATGCGTCAGGATGGCCCGCTTGAAGACACTGCCCACGATCTGACGCGCCAGGATGGCACGAGTGGCGGCACCGCGCTTGATGACTCGCTGAATGACACTGTGCACGATCGGCGTTTTGATGTCTTTGACGGGCAGGTTACCAATGTGCGGAACCAGGTCATGGTCGATGATGGTGCGCACATGATCCCAGATTGTCCATTCGGCGGCCCTGCGTGCCTACGCGGGCCCTGGCGGCC
>CAZOZD010000015.1:0-18252 GCA_964584195.1 uncultured Burkholderiales bacterium | reverse complement strand
TGAAGTCGTTGTTGATGATTTCCATGACCCGCTCGGCACCAAACGTCGCTTCCCAGTGCGGAGTCATGACGTTGACCCCCAGGGCGATGCATGCATCGACCATGTCCTGGGCATTGGTCCAGAGCGAAGTGCCCGAACCCTGCCAGGTGTCGCCGCCGTCCAGCAGCAGACTGCCGGGACGCTGGGCGCGGACACGGTCGACCAGGGTCTTGAGATGGGCGAAGCCACCCACCTTGCCGTAGGTCCGGGCGGCGGTCTGGAAGTCCAGGTAGGTGAATGCGTGCGCCTCGGCGGTCCCCGGTTAAGGAAGCGCTCACCGACCAGATGCGGCACCTTGCCGGCCATGGAGCCAACACCGAGGTTGACATTGGGCTCGCGGAACCAGATGGGGAGGAGCTGGGCATGCACGTCGGTGATGTGCATGAAGGACACGTTGCCGGCGGGCGGCATATCGTAGAAATTCGCCGGCAGCTTGCCGGCCAGCACCTCGCGGCTATCCAGAACCAGGCCGGCGGCGGAAGCGGCGGCCAGAACCTGCATGAACTCACGACGGGACATGGACATGGGGCGACTCCTCGGGGATTGTTGTTAAAGGCGCCGCCATTGTTCCGTTCACGGCGAGACAGGTAAATGGTAGCTATGGCCCAACCATGCCCATGCCCGTGTGCATCCAATCACCCCGGCATGAACACAACGGGCGCCCGAGGCGCCCGTTGTGTTCCCGGCCTGGCCGCATCACGGCCGACCGGGAAGCAGGATGAACCGAATCCCAACCGTGTCAGTACAAGGAAGAAGTAGTCGCGTACGAATTGATCGCCTGCGCCACGCTGCGGCTGCTATCCGCCCGCATCTGCTGCTCTTGCGCAGCAGCGCTCACACCTGGATTACGTGGCGTGTTGCCGGCCTGATCACTGGCTGAAAGCGCTCTTGCCTCGGGGCTGATACTCACCCGCGCGGACGGATTGGCCGGTGGCGCGGACTCGGGCCTGGAAACGGGCTGTGTGGTTTCATTGGCACGGGGCGCCTGCACTTGGGCGTCGCGCTCCGGCCGCGCCGCGGAGGACGCCTGGGCCGACTGGGCGGCCATCGGCAGCGTCACTGGCAAGGCTTGCGACATGGTTAGCGATTCGACTGCCATTTTGAACACTCCTCAACACATGGGCCCGAAGCAAGGCCATAAACCGAGTATAGCACCCGACCGAAGTCAGGCAAACGCCTCCACCCGTTCGCTCATCCTGGCCTTGTTCTCCTCGGCCTGGATCAGCTGCAACTGCCCCTTGGAAGGCACCTGATAGATCAGAACCCCCTGGCTGTCATTCACCTTCATCACCCGGTGCTTGCCCTGAAATTCGACCTCGAACACCGGGTTGGCCGGCATCGAGGCATTTGTGCTGGCGTTGGCCGGATTATTTTCATTGCCCCCCGAACGACGGGAAGAATCCGCGCGAGACTCGACCTCTGCATCACGACGGCTGGCACTGGCACGCTCGTTCGCTGCGGCTTCGGCACGGCGCACCTGCGCCGGATCACGCACCTCGCCGGGTACATTCTGGCGGGCCACGAGGGCATCGCTTTCCAGCGCCGCCATACGCTGCGCCAGACGCGGCGACACCTGCCCCGAACGGGCCGTATCGTAGCCGTTCATGCTCATGTATCCGGACAGGTTGCTGGCGATTTCCATTTGGTCACCCGGTTTGCATCCGCATCTTCGCGTCCGCTCGCACTTACCTCATGTCAATGGTATTTGACTCAACTCCATTAACGACCACATGCGGGGGAACTTTAGGGGTATTTTCAATTTTTTTACCCCACCCGCCGGGCTCGCCATGGAACGCATCCCGTATTCATTATATATGCTGCTTTGATTTTCAAAACAGTCATTTATCGCGCACACCTCGCGCCATGACCGCCGTTGCGCGCGGCCGGAGTAAAATGGCGGTAAAACCACTACCCAACCTGGAAACCCGATGTCCCAAGCAAGCTGTGATAACCCGGCCCTCTCCGACGACAACCAGATCATCGCCGAGCGCCGCGCCAAGCTCGCCGCGCTGCGTGCCACAGGCCCGGCCTTCCCCAACGATTTCCGGCGCCAGGACCTGGCCGCGGACCTGATCGCCCGGCATGGCGAAGCCGGCAAGGATGCCCTGGAGGCGAATCCCGTATCGGTGCAGCTGGCCGGACGCATGATGCTCAAGCGGGTCATGGGCAAGGCCAGCTTCGCCACCCTGCAGGACATGAGCGGCCGCATCCAGGTCTACGTGGCCCGCGACGGTGTCGGCGAGACCGCCTACGATGCGTTCAAGCGCATGGACCTGGGTGACATCCTGGGCGTGCGCGGGGTGCTGTTCCGCACCAAGACCGATGAGCTGACCATCCAGGCCAGCGAAGTGCGGCTGCTGACCAAATCCATCCGCCCCCTGCCGGAGAAATTCCACGGACTCACCGACACCGAGCAGAAATACCGCCAGCGCTATCTCGATCTCATCACCAACGAGGCGGCCCGCCATACATTCATCCGCCGCTCGAAGATTATCCAGGCCATTCGCGAGATGATGGTCGAGCGCGGCTTCCTCGAAGTCGAAACACCGATGATGCACCCCATTCCCGGCGGTGCTTCGGCACGGCCCTTCGTCACCCACCACAACGCGCTCGACATGGAGCTGTTCCTGCGTATCGCCCCGGAGCTGTACCTCAAGCGGCTGGTGGTGGGCGGTCTGGAGAAGGTGTTCGAGATCAACCGCAATTTCCGCAACGAGGGTCTGTCCACCCGGCACAATCCGGAATTCACCATGATGGAGTTCTACGAGGCCTACCAGGACTACAACGGCCTCATGGATTTCGTCGAGCACCTGTTGCGCAGCGTCGCGCAACGCACCTGCGGCGACACGGCGGTGGATTACCAGGGTGAACGCATCGACCTGGGGGTTCCATTCGCTCGCCTCACCGCAGTGGAGGCCACCCGCCTGTACAACCCCGAGCTGGTCCACGCACCGCTCGACGACATCGAATTCGTGCGTGCCGAGCTCGAACGGCGCAAGATCGCCTGGCGCAAGAGCGACGGCCTGGGTGGCCTGCAACTCACCCTGTTCGAGGAAACCACCGAGCACAAGCTGATCCAGCCCACCTACATCATCGACTACCCGGTCGAGACCTCACCGCTGGCGCGTGCTTCCGACACCCGGCCCGGTATCACCGAACGCTTCGAGCTCTATATCGCCGGGCGCGAGGTGGCCAATGGTTTTTCCGAGCTCAACGACCCCGAGGACCAAGCCGAGCGCTTCATGGCCCAGGTGCGGGCCAAGGAGGCCGGTGACGAGGAGGCCATGTATTTCGATGCCGACTACATCCGCGCCCTGGAACACGGGTTACCGCCCACCGCGGGCTGCGGCATCGGCATCGACCGTTTCGTGATGCTGCTCACCGACTCGGCCAGCATCCGCGACGTCATCCTGTTCCCGCAGATGCGGCGCGAGGACTGACCGCGTCACCGTGCCGCTGCGTCCGTTCGTAGCCGATGAATCCCTCATCGGCCAGTTCCTGCCCTGTGATCTGTACACGGTCGGCGGCGTATTGGTGGCAGCAGCCGGGAGCCCCGTCGCCGACGAAGCGGACTTACGCCGCCTGACACGGCGCCCACTCTATCGTCGTGCCGAGCAGGAAAGCAGCGGTCCCGCCTTGCCTCAGGCACTGGCCGAAGTCGAGGCGACACTGGCGACAACCCTCTCCACCCCGGGCACCACGTCGCTGGCCGAACCACTGGCCAGCCTGGCTGAGCAATTGATCGCACTCGTGGCCGAGGATGGCGACGCCGTGCTCGGCCTGCTGCGACACCTGCCCGTGTCTGGGTTCGCCGTGCGCCATTGCCTGCTGGTGGCGGCCGTGGTCGCCATGCTGGGCGAGGAATGCCTGGCCGATGAGACCGAACGACGCGCCAGCGTGGCGGCGGCGCTGTCGATGAACATCGCCGCGCTGGAACTGCACGAGCATCTGGCGCGCGGCCTGGTCCCACACGACGAGGCCAGCCGGGCAACGATCCACGCCCATCCCCAGGCCGGCGCCGAGCGGCTCGCCGCCGCGGGCGTCACGGACCCGCTCTGGCTGGACGGTGTCCGCCAGCATCACGAACACCTCGATGGCAGCGGCTACCCGGCCGGCCTGCACGGCGAGGCCATCGGCCGGCCGGCGCGCCTGTTGCGGGTGGCGGATTATTACTGCGCCAAGATCAGCGCCCGCCATTACCGGCCACCGCAGCCGGCCGGAGAGGCCCTGCGCCAGTTGTTCGGCGCGGAGCGCGAGCGCCTCGACACCCCGATCGCCATCCGGCTGCTGCACCGTCTCGGCGCCCTGCCGCCCGGTACACTGGTAATCCTGGCCAACCACGAAACCGCGGTGGTCGCTCGTCGCCAGCCACATCGCGAAACCGGCCTCAACGTGGTGAGCTTCCTCGATTACCGCAACCAGCCCCTGGAGCGGCTGATCCACCGTGACACCACCCATTCGGCCTTCGCCATCCGCCGCCTGACCGAGCCGGCCCCGAACTGGCCGGCCATTCGCTGGGAAACCCTATGGGGGTACTGAGCGCTCCCGAGAGCTGAATTCAGGGCCGGCAAGGCGGCTGGACCTGACTACTTCCGGTGTATATCTGGGCGAGCAGGTTGCGCAGCATGGTGTGGCGGTGCGCGAGATCGCGCGCCAGCTGGGCCGCCACCACATACTGGAAACCGCAACCGATGCGTGACCCGGGTTGATACAGCAACAGGAAAGCGGACTGGGGCAGACTGGCCACCTTGACCTCGCCAGCGGCGGTGTAGCTGGCCACCGAGGGTTTGCCGTCGGCGAGCGAAAGCAGGCCGAAAAACTCGCCCGGCGCCAGGGTCTTGACGGTGTGATAGCGGCCCGAGGGGCCGTAGTGGCATACATTCACCCGGCCTTCGAGCAACAGGTGCAGTTCGCGTGCCGGCTTGTCCTGGGCGAGGAACAGATGCCGGTCTGGAAAGGACTCCACCCGCATCGCCGTGGCGACGTGCTCGACATCCTCGGCTTCGAGGAACTGGAAACCGGGCAGGGTGCGCAGGTACTGATTGAGCAGCATCAGTCCACCCCCATCAGCTTGCGCATGAAGTCGCGCACGCCGTGATGCTCGTGGTGCGCCGGCAGGGGCAGGGAAAGGTTGCCCAGCATCAGGAGCTGGCCGTCTGCGTCGAGGATTGGATCATTGACCGTGGCGCGCAGGCGCTGGATCAGCATGGCATTGAGCGTGTGCGCAAGCCGGCAGGCCAGCTCCGGCGCGGCCTGGGCAAGACTCATGAATTCGCCGTACGGCAGCCGCAGCAAACGCGCCGGTCCCCGCGCCACGACCGTGGATACGGCACCATCCTCGGTGCTGAACAGGGTCACCTCGCCGATCCAGTTGCCGGGCGTGATCTCGCCGAGATGAATGCCATGCCCGGCCACCTCCACAGCCATGTCCAGACGTCCTTCAAGAAGCATGTACAGGCTGTCGAGCGGCTCGCGATCACGGCACAGCACGTTCCCGCCCGCCACTTCAAGGACGGTGGCGTGGTCGAGCAGGGCGGATACGTCGTCGACGCCGAGCTGGTCTGCGAGCAGGCGGGTAATGGCGGGATCAGTCATGGCCGCGGACTCAATCGCCAAGATGGATGCGCGTGCCGGCCTGCTCGCTGGCGAGCCGGCTCAAGGCGGCGAACAGTTCTTCGCCGCCGCGGGTGTCGCGCCACTTGCCATCGACGTGACGGAAATGGAAACCGCCGCTCTTCGCCGCCACCCAGATTTCGTGCGCGGCCGCCTGGCGATTGACGACGATGCGGGAGGCGTCAGCGAACTCGATTTCGAGCACGCCACCCGCGCCGAGCTCGAAATCAACCTCATCCAGACAGGACAGATGGTCCTCCAGGCGGGCGAAGAATGCATCGGCCAGGGTATGGTATTCGCGTTCGGTCATGGTGATTTCACATGATAGACTTCGACCCCGATTGTAACAGCCCGAGCCGTTCCGGCCGCGCCCATCCGCCCAGCCCCTACCTCATTCTCATGCGCCCCACTCCCTGGCTGATCCTGCTCCTCGCCACCTGGCTGCTGGCCGGTTGCGGCAAGAAAGGTCCACTCTACCTGCCCGAGCGCGCCGCGCCGGCCAGCCACGCCACCGGCCACGCCCCGTTGTCCTGACCTGACCCCTTGCCCCATGGATATACTCACCCGCCACGCCGGGCGGCTGTTTTGCGAACAAACCGCCCTCGACAGCCTCGCCGCCACGCACGGCACCCCCACCTACGTCTATTCCCGCGCCGCACTGGAAGCCGGTTTCCGCGCCTATGTCGAGGCCCTGGCCGGCCAGCCGCACCGGATCTGCTACGCGGTCAAGGCCAATTCGAACCTCGCCATCCTGAACCTGTTCGCCCGCCTGGGCAGCGGCTTCGACATTGTCTCCGGCGGTGAGCTGGCGCGCGTGCTGGCTGCCGGCGGCGACCCGGACAAGGTGGTGTTCTCCGGCGTCGGCAAGCGCCGCGACGAGATGGCCACGGCACTGAGAGCCGGCATCCATTGCTTCAATGTCGAATCGGAGAGCGAGCTCTTCCGGCTCGACGCCGTGGCGGCCGATCTGGGTCTCACCGCCCCGGTGAGCCTGCGGGTGAACCCCGATGTCGATGCACGCACCCACCCCTACATCTCCACCGGCCTCAAGCAGAACAAGTTCGGCATCGCCTACGCCGAGGCACTTCGCCTGTACCGCGAAGCGGCGCGGCGACCGAACCTGCGCGTGGTGGGCATCGACTGCCACATCGGCTCCCAGCTCACCGAGCTTGAACCCTTCGCCGAGGCACTCGACAAGGTGCTGGAACTGGTCGACCGACTCGCCGCCGAGGGCATCCGCCTCGAACACATCGACATGGGCGGCGGGCTGGGGGTGCGCTATCGCGACGAGACCCCGCCGAGCCCGGCGCAATACGCCGCCATCCTGCGCCGTGCACTGGCCGGACGGCCACACACCCTGCTCATCGAGCCGGGCCGCTCCCTGGTCGCCAACGCCGGCCTGCTGCTCACCCGGGTGGAATACCTCAAGCACGGCGAAGAAAAGGATTTCGCCATCGTCGACGCGGCCATGAACGACCTCATGCGCCCGGCCCTGTATGACGCCTGGCACGCCGTCCGGCCAGTGCTCGAACGCGACGGACCGGCGCGCGACTACCAGATCGTCGGCCCGGTATGCGAGACCGGCGACTTTCTCGCCCACGACCGCCACCTGGCACTGGCCGAGGGCGACCTCATCGCCATCCTGTCGGCCGGCGCATACGGCATGAGCATGAGCTCGAACTACAACAGCCGACCGCGCGCCGCCGAGGTTCTGGTCGATGGCGAGCGGGCCATGCTCGTGCGGCGCCGCGAAAGCATCGAGTCGCTCTACCGCGACGAAAGCCTGCCGGACTAAAGCTCGATCAGCCGGAGCGGCGCATGCTGCCGCCCGCCTCCGGCTCGCCGCCACCATGACAGATCGGCGTGTCCAGTCCAGCCGGCGGCGGGGTTTCCAGCAGTTCGTAGAGCGCCCGCAGCTTGGCCCGGAACAGGCGGTCGAATGCCTCCACGCTCTTGCGCGGGTTGTACTCGCCGAACCACCAGAACCAGTCCGAGCTCTCGCATGAGCGCAGGTGGGCCTCGATGGCCTGGCGCCGGTCCGGATCGATGTCCTGGCGTTCGGACAGCACCCGGTCATGACAGCGCTTGGCGGCGCAGAGCAGATCCCAGGCGCGGTTCTTGGCCGCATCGCCGATCCAGGTGGAAAAGTCGCCATACACCCAGCTGCCGGCGGTCAGCCCCGGCAACCCGCCCACCCGTTCGGGATACAGATCCAGATACTCGCTGAATGTGGTGGGATGGATGGACGGATGATCGACCAGGGCCTGGTACAACTCGTTGAGGAAATACCAGCCGTTGTATGGATAGTATTCCCAGGCGTTCTCGCCATCGAGGATGATGCTGACCACCGGGTCGTCCGCGGCGACCGCCCGATAGCGCTCCTCCAGGGTATGCACGAAATGGCGCACTGCATCCTTGGCGAACCAACCCTTGTAGTCGAAGCCGATCAGGTCGGACAGACCGTCATCGCGAAAGAAGGCTGCCGTGCCGATACCCGGAAGCCGCCACGGCCGGGCCAGCCAGTGCCCGGGCTCGCCGGTTTCGCGTCCGGCCGCCTTGAGGCTGTTGCGCAACACCGCCTCGCCACTGGCCACCCAGCGCGTGCCACAGTCGCCGAACAGGCGCAACACCGGTTCCGAGATCGAGCCCTCGGCCGGCCAGCAGCCTTCCGTGCGGCGACCAAAATGAAAGCGATGCACATCCTGGGCCGCCTCGACATGCACCTTCAGGCGCGCGGCACCCTCGGGATAGCCGGCGCAGTCCGGCAACGGTGTCCCCGGCAGGGCCTCGCGCGCGCTGCTGAAATCGACCAGCAGGGGACCGAGCGGATGGCTGTGTGGCGTGGTCGACAGCTCGATCTGGCCACGCTCGGCGAGGCGCCGATAGCGGTCGACGAGGTTCGAAATCGTCTCGCCGATGAGCCCGAACAGGCGACGGCGATCGTCCAGGCTGAATCCCGTGCCCTTGTCCAGCAATTGCAGCAGCCAGGGGTTGTCGCGGCGCAGGGTCTCACCGGTCCAGGCGAGGTGATACCAGGTCACCAGATCGGCCAGATACTGGCCCGAAAGATAGTTGGCGGCCGGCGCGTCCTCGTCCTCGCAGGCCGCCTGCCACAGAGTGCACAGGCGCCGGTAGCCCGGGAACGGATCGAGCATGGTCGGTGCGTTGAGATGGAAACAGTCCTGCACGAAGCGGCAGCGGGCCTCGCCACGCAATGCATCGAGATCCGGATCGATCAGGCGCGCCAGCATCGGGTCGCGCACGCGGCCGGTCCTGAACTGATCCACATAATCATCGAGCTGCTCGAGCAGGATGGGGACGAAATTCACCACCGCCCGCATCTGCGGGTGCGTCTCCAGGTGCGCTGCCATGTCGGCATAGTCCTTCAGCGCATGCAGATAGGTCCAGGGCATGAAATACTGCCCCGATTCGGTGCGGTAATCCGGCTGGTGGAAATGCCAGCACAGTACGAGATGGATCACGATGGCGCCTTCGGCTCTGGGTGTCCGGCCGATTCTATCAGCCCGATGTGGCGGCCATGATTACAAGGCACCTCGTCGCCCCGGACTTGCGCACCGCCGGCAAAGCAGGTACTAAGTCCCGCTTTTGCCACGCTCCGTCCGCCATGGCCCATCCTCCCGCTGCCAACCCCTCGTCGCGCGATCATGTGCGGCCATTCCTGTTCGAGGCGCTCGACATCCGCGGCGCCATCGTCCAGCTCGATTCCACCTGGCATTCGATGCTGGCCGGGCGCGACTATCCACCGGCGGCGGTCCGGGCACTGGGCGAGCTGGCGGCGGTGACGAGCCTGATCGGCGCCAATCTCAAGCAGCCGGGGCGGATCACATTCCAGCTCAAGGGCTCCGGGCCGATCGATCTATTGGTGCTGCACTGCGACCAGGAACTGCGACTGCGTGGCATGGCCCGCGTGGCCCCGGAACGGACCGGCGAACTGGACACGGCAGCCAGCCCGCTTGAACTGCTGGGCGACGGCCAGCTTGCACTGACCCTGGACACGCCGGCCCTGCGCGTGCCCTACCAGAGTCTGGTACCGCTCACCGGCGCCAGCCTCGCCGAGGCGTTCCAGCATTATCTGGAACGCTCCGAACAGCAACCGGCCGCCCTGCTGCTCGCCGCCTCGGCGGAGTGCGCGGCCGGCCTGTTCATGCAAAAGCTGCCCGGGGCAGACGCGCGGGATGCCGACGGCTGGGACCGGGTGCGCATCCTGGCCGCCACGGTGCATGCCGAGGAGCTGCTGCACAGCCCGATGGTCGCACTATTGACCAAGGTGTTTGCCGAGGAGGACATCCGCCTGTTCGATCCCCGCCCGGTGCGCCACCATTGCCCGCAGGACTGGGACAAGATCGGCGCCATGCTGCGCGGCCTGGGCCGGGCCGAATGCGAGTCCATCCTGCGCGAGCAGGGTGAGATCCACATCCACGACGAGCTGTGCAACCACGATTACCGCATCGATGCCGGGCGGCTGGAGGCGCTGCTGGCCGCGCCCGCGACACACTGAGGTCCGCATGCCCGGATGGATCGAGCCGGCCGGCCTGTGCCGCAAGGACGACGGCACCCCGTACAGCCCGGCCTATGGCGATGTATATCACGCCGTCGAGGGTGGCCCTGCTCAAGCGCGGGAAGTATTCCTGGCCGGCAATGACCTGCCCGCGCGCTGGCGGGGACGGGATCGATTCGTCATCCTGGAGACCGGATTCGGCACCGGCCTCAATTTCCTCGCCACCGCCACGGCCTGGCGCGAGGATCCCCGGCGTTCGGGCCGCCTGCATTACCTGAGCATCGAGAAACACCCGTTCAGCGTCGGCGATCTCGCTGAACTGCACACCGCCTGGCCGGAATTCGCGCCCCTTGCGGCCGAACTGCGCCAGTGCTGGCCGAGCCTGTTGCCGGGCCTGCACCGGCTCGAATTCGATTCCGGCCGGCTGGTGCTGACCCTGGTTCTGGGCGATGCCACGCAACTCCTGCGCCGCCTGTCGGCACGCGTGGATGCATTCTTTCTCGACGGCTTCGCCCCCGACCGCAATCCCGCGATGTGGTCGCCCGAACTGTGCCGGGCGCTGGCACGGCTCGCCGCCCCCGGCGCCACACTGGCGACCTGGAGCGTGGCCGGAGCGGTGCGCCAGGCGCTGGCACGCAACGGCTTCGTGCTGGAAAAACGCCCAGGCTTCGGACGCAAGCGCGAACGACTGGTCGGTCGATTCGCCCCGCACCCCAACGCCGCACCGCCTGACGCCCCCCCACCGCCCGAACGCCACGCCCTGGTCATCGGCGCCGGTCTCGCCGGCTGCGCGGTGGTTGAAAGACTGGCGGCGCGCGGCTGGAACGTCGAGCTGATCGACGCCCATACCGCGCCGGCCGGTGCGGCCTCGGGCAACCCGGCCGGCCTGTACATGCCCCTGGTCTCGCTCGACGACAACCTCGCCTCGCGCCTCTCCCGCGCCGCATTCATGCATGCCCGCCGCCATTGGCTCGACCTCGCCGCGCAAGGACATCCCACGCGCTGGCGCGACTGCGGCGTGTTGCAGATCGCACGCGATGTCGGGCACGAAGCCCGGCAACGGCATCTGGTCGAAAGCGCGCCCTGGCCGGCCGAGTTCATCCGCTTCATCACGGCCGACACCGCCCGGCAATACACTGGCGGTCACCGTCCCGCGCACGGCGGCTGGCTGTTCCCCCTGGCCGGCTGGGCCAACCCGCCCAGCCTGTGCGCCGCCCATCTCGCCGCCGCCGGCGAACGGCTGCGCCAACACTTCGGCCGGCGTGTGGCGCGCCTCGAAAGGAGCGGCGGGACGTGGCGCGCCATGGATGAGGCCGGCCAGGAAATCGCCGCGGCGGCGGTGGCCATCCTTGCGCCCGGCGCCGAGACCGGGAACCTGAATCCTTGCGGCGGGCTGCCGATCCAGCGCGTGCGCGGCCAGGTCAGCCTGATCGACGCAACGGCGCTTGCCGGGTTGCAACTCGGGCTGTGCCGCGAGGGCTATGCCACGCCGGAGCTGGATGGCCTGTGTTGCATCGGCGCATCCTACGATCTCGACGCCGAAACGGCACCCCGTCCGGACGACGATGCCGGCAACCTCGCCCGTCTTGACCGGCTGTTGCCCGGCCGCGTGCCATCAGCCAAGGGCTCGCTATGCGGCGCGCGGGTGAGCTTTCGCGCCGTGGCACCCGACCGCCTGCCCCTGGTCGGGGCCTTGCCGGACCCGCTTGCACTCCCCGGCTGGCGCGACACCCGCCTCGCCCATCTGCCCCGCATCGAGGGCCTGCACGGCCTGATGGGCTACGCCTCGCGCGGCCTGATCTGGGCGGATCTGATGGCGGAGCTCCTGGCGAGCCGGCTGGAGGGCGAACCCCTGCCGCTGGAGACCGACCTCGTCGAGGCGGTGGACCCCGGCCGATTCGCGCTCAAGCGCATCCGGCACGGGGGATGAACCGGGATCGTCCGGCGACCGAAGCAAGGCGCCTTACGGTACCCATCCCTCACCCGGCCCGTTTATGTCCGAATGGGTACGCCCAATGGGAGAGGGTGATTTTTGCCTCTCCCGTCGGGAGAGGCCGACGCGAAGCGGCGGGTGAGGGGTGAACGAGCGCTACGCGCTCGTTCGAACCGCGCGATTCAGGATGAAGCGGCTTTGCCGCTTCCCCATCCCAACCTTCCCCCTACGGGGGAAGGTGATTGGATTCCCTCATCCCCGGCCCTTCCCCCGACGGGGGAAGGGAGAGTTCGTCCGCGCTTCGCGTGCCGAAAGATGTGTGCCTACGGCAGCCCGCAGGGGAATGGAGCGCGCAATCCGATCCGTGGGCCACAACCGCTCAGGGCGCGGCGACGGCGGAGAGGGTGTCGCGGATGATGTAGGGCGCCTCGACGATGCGCATGAAGGTGCCCATGCCCACCGAGGGCCAGCCCAGGGCGATGCGGAAGCGTGCGAAGAGGTGATTGACCTTGTTGTCGACGATGTAGATCTCGTACGGCAGGGCGGCGATGTTGTCGCTGCCGACAGCCTTCGCCCACCAGCCCTCGCCTTCCTTGGGATCGTTGAGGGCCACCCCGAACACCGCGATCTTGCGCTCCGGGATCACCACTTCGTACACCTTGGCGGTACGGCCGACGCCACGTTCGAGATTGGCGCGCACGCTCTGCACGGCGTCCTCGAAACTCAGGTGCTCGACCAGGGTGTTCTTTTCCGAATCGAAGCCCTCCATGCCGAACATGTACTGGTAGCCGATCAGGTCCTTGCCCTGCACGTCGCCGCCGAAGGTGCCACGCCGACCGAGGGTCCGGCCGAGGCGGTTCTGCAGGTTGACCACGCTGCGCTCCACGGCGCGGTAGCCCTTGCGGAAATAGGCGCGATACCAGTACTCCGGATTCATGTAGGACACCGAACCATCGGCCTTCACACCCACCCGGATCGGTGCGCCGACGATATTGGCTCCCCCTAAGCGGCTGATGGTGCCAAGCATGGCGTTGTCGGTGACCACCACCACCCCATGTCCGGGCAGGCCAGGCGGAAGATGGCGGCCGATGACGTTGAATCCGGCCTTGGCCAGCCTGGCCTCGACCTGGGCCATGGCGGCATTGAGGTCGCCCTGGCTTGCCACCCGGTCGCCATGCACATAGGGCGCGATCGCCCAGGCCGCGGTCGCCATCATCCACAGGGCCAGCGCCCCCAGCATTCTTCGCATTGTCGTCTCCATCCAGAAAAAAGGGGCTGGATGCCCCAGCCCCGTGATTCTAACCAAAAGCCCGGATCAGAAACGCTTGCTGTACATCAGCTGCCAGCTGAGCTGGCTGTGGTCGATGCTCACGCCCATGTTCGGATTGGTGACCGACACCTCGGGCGCATAGGAGAGCGAGAAGTTCAGGTCGGAGGACGGGTTGAACGCATAGCCCAGCCCCACGGTGTAATGGTTCTTGATGGTGGCCGGGAACAGCGGATTCACGTTCGCATTCGGGATCGGATTGCTCGCCAGGTTGACCCCCGCGCGCAGGGTGAGCGCATCAGTGGCCTTGTAGGCCGCGCCGATCATGAACACATCCTGGTCATCCCAGTTCTGGTACAGGGTCGCGGTCATGTCCAGCCCACCGAATCCGGCCGCCATGGGATTGGCCTGGGTGGCATCGGCGGCAAAGGTCATCTTGAAATTCCGCATCACGTCCGACCAGTTGATGCGCTTGTAGTCGGCGGCGACCAGCAACCGGTCGGTGGCCTGCACGGCAAGCCCGACACCATAGGTTTCGGGCCACTGGAAGTCGTGGATGCGGATACGGCCGGAAACCGGGATGGCGGTGCCGGGCATGGCCACACTGCCACCCATGCCATCCGGCACCACCATGTTGACGTTCATGCGCATGGTGGCCGAACCCTTGAAATCGCTCATCGCGCTTTTCGCGTGATAGACCGCGCCCACGGTCACGTTGGGCGCCACCTTCCAGGCCGCGCCGATCTTGCCGGCCCAGCCGTTACCGCGCGCCTTCTGGGTGAAATCATTGCCATCGGAAAAATCGAAATGGGCCCAGTTCACGTCCGTCATGCACGGCTGGGCAGTGGCGTTGCACCCGGGGTTGAGCATGCCACCCATGGGCATCAGCATGGTGCTGGTCGGGGCGATCTCGCCGAACACGTTGCTGCTGCCGGGCATCATGTCCGCGAACATTGCGCCGCCCATGGGCATCTTCAGATCCAGTCCACCCCAGACGAAATCGAGCGAGCCGCCGATGGTCAGGGCATCGTTGACGTTGTAGGCCAGCGGCAGGATCACCCGGCCGACGCCGAGTTCGGAACGTGCCTCCTGGCCGGTCATTCCCTGTGCCCCCATCATTGACTGGTAGCCGCTGAGGAAGGATGTGCTGCCGTATTCGGTGCCCATGCCCCCCTGGCCAAACATGCCGACCCCATAGGTCAGTGCTCCGGTACGGCGCGACCAGCCCGCCGCCGGCATGTAATAGGCATCCCCGCCCGAGCCTGCATTGGGCATCGGCGCGCGTTTGCTGGTGACATCCGGCCCCAGCATGCCGAGCGCGACATCGAGACGGTTGCTGCCGTCGGCCACCAACCCCAGGGTGGCGGGGTTGTTCATCATGGCTGCATTGCCGTTGTCATACGCGAACGAGGCGCCGCCCATGCCGGTGGCGATGGGGCCGTAGCCTTCCAGATTCATGCCGTTGGTGGCGTGCACGCCGGTAGCGAAGCCGGCGCAGGCGAGCGCGGCAACCAGGGTCTTGATGTTCATGTGGTGTCTCCCCCCAATGAAACGGGTTGATGAAAGAATAATTACAACAACGCGGGCGGCGTCATCGTATGCCCTAAGCCGGTGCACTACAAGCATCCCGATGGAACCGGGCTTGGTAATTTTGAACCAGTCCACACGCCCCCCGGCAACTTACCGGCCCTGCAATCGCTCCAGGCTTTCCAGTGCAATCTCGCGCACCTCGGCATCCGCATCCGAGCGCCGGGCTTCGAGCCAGGGACGCGCATCCGGGTGGCCGGTCAGCCCCAGCACATGGCAGGCATCCGCGCGCACCCGAGCATCCTCCGCGGCGGAGAATTCACCCAGTTCCGGCACCAGGGCCGCCAGCGACGGGCGGGTGGCGAAATGCTCGAACACGGCCCCCGCGCCGAGGCGCACGTTGAGACTGGCTTCCGGGTTGGCAAGGATGGGCAACAGGGCCCCAAGCGCGTCCGGTCTTCGCTCCAGCCACTCGATGACATCGTCCAGCCGGCCTTCCTTCAGTTGCTCATGCAGATAGCCTGCGATCCCGTGCGGGGATTCCAGCCGCCCGATCCAGGCGATGAGTTCGTCCCGGCCACGCACCCCGGTCAACACGAACGGGCCGATGGACAGCCACGGCACCGAGCGTATGCCGAGCACGCCCGCGCATTCCGGTCGCAGGTCGAGGTTGACGACCTTGAGCTCGGCGATGCGACCACCTTTGACGAGGTCCGCAAGCAGGGCCAGCATCGCCGCGCAATGTGGGCAGGCGCTGGTGAGCGCCAGTGTGGCCTCGAGGGGGGCGCGACCGGGCGTGTCCTCCATCCGCGGCGGCCGGGGTTTCAGCGAATCACCTTGAAGCGGGCCACCAGCGCCTGCAGGTTATTGGCGGCTCCAACCAGTTCATGCACGGCTTCACGCGCCTGGCTGGCGGCTTCGAGGTTGCTTTCCACCAGTCCGGCGATGCGGTTCATGTTGCTGGCCACCTGCTCGCTGGCCAGGGCCTGTTCCTGGGCCGCGTCGGCAATACCGCGCGCCATGTCGGTGACGCGCTGGCTCGATGTGGTGATTCGGCCCAGCCCTGCGCCACTCTCGCGGATCATGCCGATGCCGGACTCCACCTCCTGCACGGCATGTCGCATGGACTCGATGGCGCGCTCGGTGACCCGGCTCACCTCGGCCACCATGCTGGCGATGTCCTGGGTCGAGTTCGCAGTGCGCTCGGCGAGCTTCCTCACCTCGTCGGCAACCACGGCGAAACCGCGCCCCTGCTCGCCGGCGCGCGCCGCCTCGATGGCTGCATTGAGGGCCAGCAGATTGGTCTGCTCGGCGATCTCGCGGATGGTCTCGGTGATCGCGCCGATACGGGCGGTGGCGCCATTGAGCTCCTGGATGGTGTGACTGGAGGCCGCCACCGCGTCCACCACCCGGGTGGAGGCCGCCATGCTCTGATCCATGCTGGTCTTTGCAGCATTCACCTGCTCCTGGGCCGAATCGGCCGCCGCAGCGGTTTCCCCGGCGGAGCCGGCGACATGCTGCACCGACTGGCTGAACTCCTCGGTGGCGGCGGCCGTGCTGGCCGCGCTGTCGCGCTGCTGCTCGGACTGGTCGACGACGCTGGCGGTCTGCCACTCCACCCGCCGCGACTGGGTCTCGATGGCGCGCGAGGCCGCCTGGACCTGGTCCAGCATCACCTTCAGGTTGACCTGCATGCAGGCCAGATCGGTCAGTACCCGGCCAATCTCGTCCCGTCCTTTGATATCGATCTCATCGGTGAGGTTGCCCTGGGCAATATGGCTGAAATGGCCAATCACACGATGGATGGGTTGCAGGATGGAACGCACCAGCCACCACCCCGCCAGGCCCAGCACCAGCAGCGACAGCAGTGTGCCACCGATGCTCATGGCCAGCATGCGCCGGTAGCGCGACTCGGCCTCCTGATATGCGGCTTCTCCCACCGTGCGCAGGTGTTCCTGCAAGACCTGGGCCTTGTTGGACACCTCGCGGTAGAGCGGGTTGATCCGGGTCAGCAGCAACACTTGCGCGGCGTCGTAGTCACCGGCCGCGATGGCTTCCCGCGCCGGCCGGGTACCCTGCTGGTTGAATGCCTCGCGGGCGGCGAAAAATTCCTGGGCGAGCTTTTCCTCGACCGGATCCTTGGGCGCTTCGACATACTGCGCATGCAGGGCCTCGATCTCCTTGCGGTTGGAGGTCATTGCATCGAGGTGCATCTGCACCGGATGATCGTGCTGGGTGTGGTAGCGGTTATCCGGACTGTGTTGCAGGGCCAGCATGACCTGGGCGCGGTTGTCCCCCATGCGCTCGACCATGCGCGCCACAGCGACCGAGGGAACGAGATGGGCCTCATAGGCAGTATGCAGGCGGTCGTTGGCCTCGCGCAGGTTGTTCACTGCAATCAGCGCACCGAGTGCGATCAGCACCACAGCCAGGGCAAGCAAACCCATCAGGCGGGCGCGCATCGGGATGCGGCGGTACCAGGGCGGCACACTGCTGAAATGTCCGCTACCCTGCATGAGCTTGCCGTACTGCGCCTCGGCCTGCGTCACCGCCGCCCGGGAAGGCTCCGAGCGCACCGACATGTAGCCCACCACCTGGTCGTTCTCGCGCACCGGAACCACGAATGCATCGACCCAGTAGTGGTCACCATCCTTGCAACGGTTCTTGACCAGGCCGCGCCAGGGCAGACCCGACTTCACCGTCCGCCACAGATCCTCGAAGGCCTGCGGCGGCATGTCGGGGTGGCGCACCACATTGTGGTTCTTGCCCAGCATCTCCTCGCGGCTGAAACCGGAGATCTCGACGAATGCGTCATTGACGTAGGTGATGGCGCCCTTGAGATCGGTCTTCGAGACCAGGTACTGGCCTTTTGGAAATGGTTTTTCTTGTTGGGTGACAGGCAGGTTTTTTTTCATCTGGAGGATCCGCTGAAAGGTCAAAGATCAAAGGTCAAAGGTCAAACAATCGGATATTGCAATAGTACTCTCGATATATGCCCTCATATACCCCCCACCAGTACGCACGCCGCCCCACGCCTCAGCGCCGCCCGCCCAGCAATGAACCCAGCACCCCACGGATGATCGCCCGGCCGACCTGGCTGCCAATGGCGCGCGCCGTGCTTTTGGCCATCGCCTCCAGCACCCCCTCGCGGCGGGCGGCGGGCGGCGCGGGGCGCGCCACGGGCGCGGCAGTCGATGCAGCCTGCGCCCGCGCGGCCAGGATCTCATAGGCCGATTCGCGGTCGACGGCGCGCTCGTACACTCCGGCCACCAGGGAACCCTCGATCAGGACGCGCCGCTCTTCGGCGCCGATCGGACCGACCTGACCCTCGGGCGGCACCACCCAGGCGCGCTC
>CAZOZD010000014.1:0-18695 GCA_964584195.1 uncultured Burkholderiales bacterium | reverse complement strand
GCTTGCGCCGCTCGATGTCGTCGGTGACCTTGGCGATGGTCTGGTGCAGCTGGCGACGCAGGTCGGCGAGGGGCGTGGCGAGTTCACCACCGGCGTAGGCATCGACCGTGCCGGCCTGGACATGGTCGTACACCGTCTTCCACAGCCGCTTGAGGAAACGGAATGCACCTTCGACACCGGCATCGGACCATTCCAGCGACTGTTCCGGGGGGGCTGCGAACATCATGAACAGGCGCGCCGTGTCGGCGCCGTATTTGTCGATGATGGCCTGCGGGTCGACGCCATTGTTCTTCGACTTCGACATCTTCTCGGTGCCGCCGGCGATGACCGGTCGGCCGTCGCTCTTGAGAACGTGGACGCCATCCACCACTTCGACGTCGGCGGGGTTGAGCCACAGCTTCTTGCCGTCCGGCTGCTCGCGGTAATAGGTCTCGGCGATCACCATGCCCTGGGTGAGCAGGTTGGCGAAGGGTTCGTGGGTGTTCACCAAGCCCACGTCCCGCATCAGCTTGTGGAAAAAGCGCGCATAGAGCAGGTGCAGGATGGCGTGTTCGATGCCGCCGATGTACTGGTCGACCGGCAGCCAATGGTTGGCGCGGCCGTCCAGCATGGCGGTGGACAGGTCCGGGCAGGCGTAGCGGGCGTAATACCAGGACGACTCGACGAAGGTGTCCATGGTGTCGGTCTCGCGCTCGGCCGCACCACCACATTTCGGGCAGGTGCACTTCGACCATTCCGGCATCTTCTTCAAGGGCGAGCCGATGTCGATCTTCACGTCCTCGGGCAGCACCACCGGCAACTGGTCTTCCGGCACCGGCACGTCGCCGCAGGTCGGGCAGTGAATGATTGGGATCGGGCAGCCCCAGTAACGCTGGCGCGAAATGCCCCAGTCACGTAGCCGATAGGTGGTGCGGCGCTCACCCAGGCCGAGGTTTTTCAACACCAGGGCGATCTTCTCGATGGCGTCTTCGGAAGTCCGGCCGGAGAAGTCGCCGGAGTCGAACAGCACGCCGGGCTCGGTCCAGGCGGCTTCGAGCGGCAGGCTCAGCTCACCGTCGGCCGGTTTGATCACCGCCTTGATCGGCAGCGCATATTTCTGTGCAAAGGCGAAATCCCGCTCGTCATGCGCCGGCACGGCCATCACCGCGCCCTCGCCGTAGCCCATCAGCACGTAATTGGCGACGTAGACCGGCACCGGCGCGTTGGTGAAGGGGTGGTAGACCTTGAGGCCGGTGTCCATGCCCTTCTTTTCCATGGTCGCCATGTCGGCCTCGGCCACGCTGCCCTGCTTGCATTCGGCGATGAATTCGGCCAGGGCCGGGTTGATCGCGGCGGCCTGCTGGGCGAGCGGGTGTTCGGCGGCGACGGCGACGTAGGTGACGCCGAACAGGGTATCGGCGCGGGTGGTGAAGACTTTTAATACCGGTCCCTGATCTTTGACCGCTGCCCCCTCACCCCCAGCCCCTCCCCCCGGGGGGGAGGGGAGCAGAGGAAAGTGGATCTCGACGCCAAAGCTCTTGCCGATCCAGTTCTTCTGCATGGTCTTCACCCGCTCGGGCCAGCCGGGCAGGTTGTCCAACTCAGTCAGCAGCTCCTCCGCGTAGTCGGTGATGCGGAAGAAGTACATCGGGATGTCGCGCTTTTCCACCAGCGCGCCGGAGCGCCAGCCGCGCCCGTCGATGACCTGCTCGTTGGCCAGCACGGTGTGGTCGACCGGGTCCCAGTTCACGGTGGCCATCTTCTTGTAGATGACGCCCTTCTCGAACAGCTTGGTGAACAGCCACTGCTCCCAGCGGTAGTAGTCCGGCTTGCAGGTGGCCAGCTCGCGGCTCCAGTCGATGGCGAGTCCCAGCGACTTCAACTGCTTCTTCATGTGCTCGATGTTGGAATAGGTCCAGCCCGCCGGCGCCACGTCGTTGGCGATGGCGGCGTTCTCCGCCGGCAGGCCGAATGCGTCCCAGCCCATCGGCTGCAGGACGTTGAAGCCCTTCATGCGGTGGTAGCGACTCAACACGTCGCCGATGGTGTAGTTGCGCACGTGGCCCATGTGCAGCTTGCCGGACGGGTAGGGGAACATCGACAGGCAGTAGTACTTCGGCCGACTCGGGTCTTCCACGGCCTTGAAGGCCTGTTTCTCCTCCCAGTGCTGCTGGGCTTCCGGCTCGATGATCTCCGGGCGGTAATGGGCATCCATCGTATTTGGGGATTGGCTGATCAGGGCAAAGGGGATGAATTATATCGGGATGACATGGTCGCGGACCGGCGTTTATACTCCAGCCGGTTCTGATTTAGTCACCTGTCTGCAAAAGGGTATCCCCATGTCCAAGAAGCATCCCGTCGTTGTCGTGACCGGATCGAGCGGCGCCGGCACCACCACCGTCAAGCGCGCCTTCGAGCACATCTTCAGCCGCGAGAAGCTCTCCGCCGCCGTCATCGAGGGCGACAGCTTCCACAGCCTGGGCCGCGCCGAGTTCAAGGAGGCCATGAAGAAGGCCGAGGCCGAAGGCAACAAGCACTTCTCCCATTTTGGCCCCGAAGCCAACGATTTCGGCGCCCTGGCCAATCTGTTCAAGACCTACGGCGAGACCGGTGGCGGCAAGAAGCGCTACTACATCCACAGTGACGAAGAGGCCGTCCAGCACAACAAGCGCCTGGGCACCAGCCTCAACCCGGGCGAATTCACCCCCTGGGAAGACGTGCCCAAAGGCACCGACCTGCTGTTCTACGAAGGCCTGCATGGCCTGGTGGTGACCGACAAGGTCGACATGGCCCAGTACGTCGATCTGGCCATTGGCGTGGTGCCCGTGGTCAACCTCGAGTGGATCCAGAAGATCCACCGCGACGCCGCCGAGCGCGGCTATTCTGCCGAGGTGATCGTCGACACCATCCTGCGCCGCATGCCCGACTACGTGAACTACATCACGCCGCAGTTCTCGCGCACCCACATCAACTTCCAGCGTGTACCGACGGTGGACACCTCCAACCCCTTCATCGCCCGCGACATCCCCACCCCCGACGAAAGCATGGTGGTGATCCGCTTCGCCGACCCCAAGGGCGTGGACTTCCCCTACCTGCTCAACATGATCAACGGCTCGTTCATGTCGCGCCGCAACAACCTGGTCGTACCCGGCGGCAAGATGGGCTTCGCCATGGAGATCATCCTCGAGCCGGTCATCCACCGCCTGGTCGAGGACAGCAAGAAAGGCTGATCCGGCCGGCCCGCCCTGCATCCCCTCCCGTCGCCCCGCCCCAGGCGGGGCGATTTGTTTTCAGCCGATCGAACGCCATGGAAATCTTCAACACGTTCCACATCGAGGCCGCCCGCCGCCTGCCCCATCTGCCGGCCGGGCATCCATGCTCCAGGCTGCATGGCCATTCGTTCCGGATCGAGGTCCGCCTTGCCGGCCCGCTGCACGAACGTCTGGGCTGGGTCGCGGACTTCGCCGACATCGAACGGGCCTGGGCGACAGTCCACGCCGAGCTGGATCATCGCTATCTCAACGACATCCCCGGCCTGGAAAATCCCACCAGCGAACATCTTGCCCTCTGGATCTGGAACCGGCTCAAGCCCGTCCTGCCGCAATTGAGCCGGATCCTGGTGCAGGAAACCGCCACCTCGGGCTGCATGTACGAAGGCGATTGAGCGGTGAATGGTTGACGCACGACGGGGATCGTCACCCGTTTCCCGTCACCGTCTCGACGATCTGTTTGAGCAATGTCTCGCCGATTTTTTCTGGGGATTGCTTGATGCCCTGGTCAAGGGTCCGCGTCACCGCCATGCCCGGATGGCCGCATGGGTCGATCGCCGCGAACGGGGTGAGGTCCATGTCGACGTTAAGTGCCAGACCGTGATAGCAACAGCCGTTGCGCACCCGCAGGCCCAGCGCCGCGATCTTGGCCCCGGCCACGTACACGCCCGGGGCCCCCGGTCGCCGTTCGGCGTGCACGCCCAGCCCGGCCAGCAGGTCGATCACCGCCTGTTCCATGCGCTGAACCAGTTCGCGCACGCCGAATCCGCGCCGGCGCAGGTCGAGGAGCAGATAAATCACCACCTGACCGGGGCCGTGGTAGGTGACCTGTCCACCCCGGTCGATCTCGATCAGCGGAATTCCAGGGTCGGCGAGGACATGCTCGCGCCGTCCGGCCTGGCCCAGGGTGAACACCGGCGGGTGCTCCAGTAGCCAGATCTCGTCGGGGGTGTCCGGGCCGCGCGCGGCGGTGAATGCGCGCATGGCCTCCCAGGTGGGGAGGTATTCGACCCGACCGAGGCGGCGAAGGATGACTGGAATGGGCATGTGGGCGCGTGGAGTCAGGACGCCGGAGATTCTACCGGGCCCGCGCCACCACCCAGGCCTCGACCGAGACTGCGCCGGCGGCCAGCGCCGCCCGGGCGAGGCTGTCCAGGCTGGCGCCGGTGGTCATCACATCGTCGATCAGGGCGATGCGCTGGCCGCTCAACGATGCATCGCACTCGAACGCGCCGCGCGGGTTGCGGCGTCGCTCGGCCTGTCCCAGCCCGACCTGGGGCGGGGTGTCGCGCATACGCCGGGCGCTGCGGGGCGTGTGTGGCCGGCCCAGGCGCCGGGCAAGCCGCTCGGCGATCAGCGCGGCCTGGTTGAAGCCGCGCTCGGAGAGGCGACGCGGATGCAGGGGCATGGACAGTAGACGGTCGGGCCAGTCCGCCTGCGGGCGGGCCGCGATGCGATCTGCCAGACGGTCGCCGAACCAGCCGGCGATCGCCAGCGTGCCGCCGTATTTCAGGTGCTGGATCAGTGTGTCGAGTGGAAATGCATATTCGAACACGGCCTCGGTCCGTTCGAATGCGGGCGGGTCCTTCAGGCAGTTTCCGCACGGGCCGGCCACCCCGGGCCGCGCGCAACGCGGGCAGGCCGGCGCGGCAAGGCGGGGCAGATCGGCGGCACAGGCCGGGCAGAGCAGGTCGCCGCGGCTGCGCGCGGCGCACAGCAGGCAGGGGCTGGCCACCCGTGCCTGCACAAGATCGATGCAGCTGTTCAGAATTCGGCCGAATCCGTTTGACAAGTAGCCTCCCATGGCGGAACATGCCCGCCCCTGCCCATCGCGCCCGTCGCGGCGCCCGTTCCCATGGCCGAAAAACATATCATCCGCGCCGAATCCTGCAAGCGTTCGGCGCGCATCTTCAACTACGGCACCCTGGCCGCCGCGGCGCTGCCGTTTCCGCTCGGCATCCTGTGGATCGCCGGATCGATGTTCGTGTACGCCGCCAACGCGCATCACCCCGACCCGCGCGTCAAGCATTACATCAAGTGGGCCGGCTACCGTTTCTATGGCGTCGCGGGCACGATCACCATCTTCTCCAACGACATCGCCGGCGCGCTGGGCGGCGGCATGAAGGGCTGGGGCACGGTCTGGGCGCTGATCGTCATCGCCCTGGTGCCCTGGTCGCTGTATGACATCTGGAAGGCCGGGCGCGAGGACTGGCAGGACATCGAGGTGGAGACGGAGGCCGCGCATGGCTGACACCCCGGCCTGGGGCACCGACGCGGTCGCGGCGCTGTTCGAGCTGCCCTTCAGCGACCTGATCTATCGCGCCGCCAGCGTGCACCGCCAGCATTTCGACCCCAACGCGGTGCAGCTATCCACCCTGCTGTCGGTGAAGACCGGCGGCTGCTCCGAGGACTGCGGCTATTGCTCGCAATCGGCGCGGCACGACACCGGTCTGGACCGCGAGGCCATGCTCGACGTGGCGGACGTGATCGGGGCCGCGCGCGCCGCCAGGGCGGCCGGCGCCACCCGCTTCTGCATGGGCGCGGCCTGGCGCGGCCCCAAGGAACGCGACCTCGACGCGGTGGCGGAGATGGTACGCGAGGTGAAGGCGCTGGGCCTGGAGACCTGCGTCACCCTCGGCCTGCTCAAGGAAGGCCAGGCCGAACGTCTGAAGGCGGCCGGGCTGGACTACTACAACCACAACCTGGACACCGGCTCCGAGTTCTACGGCGAGGTCATCACCAGCCACAGCCATGCCCAGCGCCTGGAGACCCTGGCCCAGGTGCGGCGCGCCGGCATCCATGTATGCTGCGGCGGCATCATCGGCCTGGGCGAGAGCCGGCGGGTGCGCGCCCAGCTCATCGCCGAGCTGGCCAGCCTCTCGCCGCAGCCCGAATCGGTACCCATCAACCGGCTGGTCAAGGTGCCCGGCACGCCGCTCGCCGACGCGCCCGACCTGGACCCGCTCGAATTCGTGCGCACCGTCGCCGTGGCGCGCATCACCATGCCGCGCTCGCACGTGCGCCTTTCCGCCGGCCGGCGCGAGCTGGGCGAGGCCGTGCAGGCCCTCTGTTTCCTGGCCGGCGCCAATTCGATCTTCCACGGTGACCGCCTGCTCACCACCGGCAACCCGGAAGCCGAGGCCGATGCGGCCCTGTTCGCCAAACTCGGCCTGACGCCCGAACCCGCGCCCGAGGATGGCCGCCGCTGCGCCGGCCATGCCTGATCCGGCGGGACTCGCGCGGGCACTGCACGACCTGGATGCGCAGGGGCTGCGCCGCCAGCGGCGCAGGCTCGATTCCGCGGCGGGCGTGCGGGTGCGCATCGACGGCCGGGACTGCATTTCATTCGCCAGCAACGATTATCTGGGGCTGGCCAACCATCCCGCGCACAAGGCCGCCGCCACCGCTGCCATCGCCACGCATGGCGTGGGCGCCGCGGCCTCGCACCTGTTGGGCGGGCATCACGCCGCGCACGACCGGCTGGAGACCGAACTTGCGCAATTCGTCGGCCGTCCCGCGGCACTGCTGTTTTCCACCGGCTATCTCGCCAACCTGGGCGTGATCACCGCCCTGGTGGGGCGCGACGGGGCGGTATTCGCCGACCGCCTCAACCATGCCTCGCTCATCGACGCCGCCTTGCTCAGCCGCGCCGTGCATCGCCGCTACCCGCATCTGGACCTCGGCCGTCTGGAGGCGGAACTCGCTGCCAGCCCGGCCCGCGTCAAGCTGATCGCCAGCGACAGCGTGTTCAGCATGGACGGCGACCTCGCGCCGCTGCCCGATCTATTGGCACTGGCCGAACGCCACGGCGCCTGGCTGCTGATCGACGACGCGCACGGTTTCGGTGTGCTCGGGGCAGAAGGCCGGGGCGCGCTGGAACACTTCGGCATCCGCGAAGAACATCCCAATCTGATCTACCTCGCCACCCTGGGCAAGGCGGCCGGGGTGGCGGGCGCCTTCGTCGCCGGCGGCCGGGAACTGGTGGACTGGCTCATCAACCGGGCGCGCAGTTACATCTACACCACCGCCAGCCCGCCCGCCCTGGCGGCGGCGGTATCCGCAAGCCTGACGCGGATCGCCGCCGAGCCGGAACGGCGTGCCGCCCTGGCGGCGCGCATCGGCGAGCTGCGCGCGGGGCTTGCCGGCCTGCCCTGGCCGCTGTTGCCGTCGGACACCCCCATCCAGCCCCTGCGGGTGGGCGAGAGCGAGGCGGCCCTGCGCCTGGCCGCTGCATTGTGGCAACGCGGCCTGTATGTTCCGGCGGTGCGCCCGCCCACCGTGCCCCCAGGCAGCGCGCGGCTGCGCATCTCATTGTCCGCCGCGCACAGTGCCGCCGATGTGGCGCAACTGGTGAGCGCCCTGCGCGAACTGGCCGGATGAATACGCCGATCGTTTTTCTGCACGGCTGGGGCCTCAACGGCAGGATATGGCATACGCTCATCGAATCGCTGCCCAAGCGCACCTGCCATGCCCCGGACCTGCCCGGCTATGGCAGCGCGCCTTTCGCGCCCCCCTACGATCCGGACACCCTGGCCGACCGGCTGGCCTCTGCCACGTCCGCGCCGGCGCTTCTCGTCGGCTGGTCGCTGGGCGGCCTGGTGGCGCTGGCCTGGGCCGCGCGGCGGCCGGATACGGTGCGCGGCCTGGTGCTGGTCGGCGCCACCCCGGCATTCGTGCAGCGCGACGACTGGCCGCATGGCATGGCGGCCGAGGTGTTCGACGAATTCGCGCGCTCCCTGGCCCAGGACTGGCGCGCCACATTGCTGCGTTTCCTTGCCCTGCAGGCACGTGGCGGCGAGGCCGCCCGCATGGGGATCGGGCGCCTGCGCGCCGAGCTGTTCGCGCACGGCGAACCAGCGCCCGAAACCCTGGCCGCCGGGCTCGATCTGTTGCGCAATACCGACCTGCGGCCCCGCCTGGCGGCCGTGCGCTGCCCCACCCTGATCGTGCAGGGCGGCCACGACACACTCTGCCCCCCGGCAGCGGCCGAATGGCTGGCGGCGAACCTCGCCAACGCACGCCTCGCCCTGCTGCCGCGGGCCGCGCACGCACCCTTCCTGTCGCACCCGGACGAATTCGCCGCCCGGCTCACGGAGTTCAGCGATGGACTCTAAAGCATTCGTGCGCCAGGCATTCGATCGTGCCGCCAGGGGCTACGCCGATGCGGCGGTGCTGCAACGAGAGGTGGCCCGACGCCTCGACGAGCGGCTGGCCTGCATGCGCATCGAGCCGGCGCGCGTGCTCGACGCCGGCTGCGGCACTGGATTCGCCCTGTCCTCCCTGCGGACGCGGTTTCCACGCGCGGCCCTCGTTGCACTCGACCTGTCCACCGCCATGCTCGGCGAGGCCCGCGCCGCCGCATCCGGCTCCTGGATGAACCGCATGGGCACCCGGATCGGCCTCGCCCGGTCGCCGTTCAGCCCGGTGTGCGCCGACATCGAACACATTCCGCTCGCCACCGCATCGGTCGACCTCGCATGGTCCAACCTCGCCCTGCAATGGGTGGATGTATCCCGCGCGCTCGCCGAGTTCAGGCGCGTGCTGCGCCCCGGCGGACTCGTGCTGTTCAGCACCTTCGGCCCCGACACCCTGCGCGAACTGCGCGCCGCGTTCGCCGCCGTGGATGGACAGCCGCACGTCAACCGCTTCATCGACATGCACGACATCGGCGATGCGCTCATGCACGCCGGCTTCGTCCACCCGGTGATGGAGATGGAATACCTCACCCTGACCTACACCGATCTCGCCGGCCTGTTGCGCGAGATCAAGGCCATGGGGGCGCATACCGTGCTCGATGGCCGGCGTGCCGGACTGTTCGGCAAGGCCGCCTGGCAAGGCCTCCAGGCGGCTTACGAGCCCCACCGTCGCGCCGACGGCCGCCTGCCGGCGACCTGGGAAGTGGTCTACGGCCACGCCTGGGTGGGCGAATCCGCCCCAACGCGGCGCGCACAGCCCGCTCCGGAGCAAACCCAGCCCATCCGCTGGCATTCCCGCGGCGCGGGAAGCGAACGATGAGCGGGCGCGGCCTGTTCATCACCGGCACCGATACCGGTGTGGGCAAGACCCTGGTCACCGCCGCCATGCTCCACGTCGCGCGCGGGCTCGGACTCGCCGCGGTCGGCATGAAGCCGGTGGCGGCCGGTTGCGAGGAGGTCAGCGGCGCATGGCGCAACGAGGACGTCGATGCGCTCATCGCCGCCGGCATTCCGGCCCCCGTGGAGCTGGTCAACCCTTATCGATTCAGGCCCGCGATCGCGCCCCACATTGCCGCCGAATGGAAGGGTGAGCGCATCGAGATCGCCCGTATCCGGGCCGCATTCGATGCACTGTTCGAGCATGCCGAGCGGGTGCTGGTGGAAGGTGCCGGCGGCTTCCGGGTGCCGCTCGACGACCGCCACGACCTCGCCGACCTGGCCGTGGCGCTGGACCTGCCGGTGGTGCTGGTGGTGGGCATGCGCCTGGGCTGCATCAACCACGCCCTGCTCACCGCCGAGGCCATCGCCGCGCGCGGGCTGCGGCTTGCCGCATGGGTCGCCAACCGCATCGATCCCGACATGGCCGCCTACGCCGAAAACCTGAAAACACTGCAACAGCGTCTCGATGCGCCCATGCTCGCCGAGCTGCCCCGCATCGACCCCGCCGATCCGGCCGTGGCGGCACGCTTCATCGTCCCCCGCCGGCTGGCACAACTGCTCGCCTGAGTCCGGTCACCGCCCAGCGCGTTGCAGGGATATAATTCGGACAAAAAACTCTTCAGGAGCTCCTTCCATGGTCCTCTCCCGCACCAGCCAGTATGCCGTCCAGGCGCTCATCTACATCGCCACCCAGCCACCTGGGGAGCCGGTCCTCAACCGTGACATCGCCGACCGGCTCAACGTGCCCGCCGCCTACCTCGCCAAGATCCTGCAAAGCCTGTGCAAGCACGGCCTGCTCGACTCGTTCCGCGGCCGCCTGGGCGGATTCCGCCTGCGTGAAGGCATGCAAAGGACCAACCTGATGCAGGTCCTCCTGCTCACCGAGGGACCGGATTTCTCCAAGAGCTGCATCCTCGGCCTCAAGGAATGCTCCGACGCCACCGCCTGTCCGATGCATTTCAAGTGGACCCCGGTGAAGAAGAAGATACTCGCCATGCTCAACGACATGACCCTGGAAGAGCTGGCCAAGGCGGTCAAGACCGGCAAGTACCGGCTCGCCGACCTGCCCGGGCAGATGCTCGCGCCCGGCGCATGAAGCCGCTTCGCCTACCCGCTGCGTTCGTCTGGGTCGGTCTGCTGCTGGCGAGCCTGCTCATCGCCGGCTGCCAGCCCGCACCCTCCCCCTTCAAGGGCACCGACATCCGCCACGAGAATTTCGGCCGCAAGCTCGAACTCACCGACCACACCGGCCAGCGCCGCAGCCTGGCCGACTTCCGTGGCCAGGTGGTGGTGCTGTTCTTCGGCTACACCCACTGTCCGGACGTATGCCCGACCACACTCTCGGATGTGGCCATGGCCATGCAACGGCTCCCCCCCGAACAGGCGAAGCGGGTGCGTGCCCTGTTCGTCAGCGTCGATGAACGCGACACCCCGGAGACCCTGGCTCAGTACGTGCCTTATTTCCACCCCGAATTCATCGGCCTGTATGGCACCCCGGAAGAAGTCGCCGCGGCAGCAAAAGAATTCCGCATCGTATACCGCAAGCATTTCGAGCCCGACGCCAGCGATTACCTGATCGACCACACCGCCGGCAGCTACGTCCTCGACGCCGAAGGTCGCCTGCGCCTGTTCCTGCCCTTCGCCCAGCCGCCGGAAGACATCGCCCACGACCTCGCCATCCTGCTGGCCGAATCCGGCAAGCCTTGAACCCAGATTGTCCATTTGCCCAACAAAGCGTGCGCCCTCCCCCACTGGGGGAAGGGGCAAAACTTGGCCGCCGGAGTTAAGACCGGCAGGGTCAGCGGTGCCAGGGCATGGGCTGCTTGCCGTGTGACCGGGATGGCCGGCTCAAGGCGAGTCCGGTGCGTTTCCGGCCGGGGCCAGGACGATGGCGGCGAGCGGTGGCAGGGTGATGGCGAGCGACCAGGGCCGGTTCATCCAGGGCTGGTCTTCGGCGACCATCGGGCCCGGGCCGTTGCCGACGTTGCTGCCGCCGTAATAGGCGGAATCCGAGTTGAGGATCTCGCGCCATTCGCCGCCTGCTGGCACGCCGATGCGGTAATCATGGCGGGGGATCGGGGTGAGGTTGAGCACCACCGCCAGCATTTCCCCATCGCGGCCGCGGCGCAGGTAGCTCAGCACCGACTGGCGCGCGTCGTGACAGTCGATCCAGTCGAAGCCCTGCCAGTCGAACTCGAAGTGATGCAGGGCCGGTTGCTCGCGATAGAGCCGGTTGAGGTCGCGCACCAGGCGCTGCATGCCCTGGTGCAGGGGGTATTGCAGCACGTACCAGTCGAGCACGCCGGCGCTGTTCCATTCCGTGCCCTGGCCAAATTCAGTGCCCATGAACAGCAGCTTCTTGCCGGGGTGGGTGAACTGGTAGGCATACAGGGTGCGCAGGCTGGCGTGGCGTTGCCACTCGTCGCCCGGCATCTTGTTGAGCATCGACCCCTTGCCGTGCACCACTTCGTCGTGCGAGAAGGGCAGCATGAAATTCTCGGTAAATGCGTAGAGCATGCTGAAGGTGAGCATGTCCTGGTGATACTGGCGGTGGATGGGGTCGTTCGCCATGTAACGCAGGGTGTCGTTCATCCAGCCCATGTTCCATTTCAGGTCGAATCCCAGCCCGCCGACATAGGTGGGGCGGCTCACCTGCGGCCAGGAGGTCGATTCCTCGGCGATCATCAGGACGCCCGGGCACTCCTCGTGCACCGCCACGTTCAGTTCGCGCAGGAAGTCGATGGCGGCGAGATTTTCCCGGCCGCCGTACTGGTTGGGGACCCATTCGCCTTCCTCGCGCGAATAGTCGAGGTAGAGCATGGAGGCCACCGCATCGACGCGCAGGCCGTCGACGTGCATCTCGTCCAGCCAGTACAGGGCGCTGGCGATGAGGAAGTTTTTCACCTCGTTGCGGCCGAAGTTGTAGATCAGGGTGGACCAGTCGCGGTGTTCGCCCAGGCGCGGATCGGCATGCTCGTAGAGCGGCGTGCCGTCGAAACGGGCCAGTCCGTGTGCGTCCTTGGGGAAGTGCGCCGGTACCCAGTCGAGCAGCACACCGATGCCGTTGCGGTGACAGTGGTCGACGAAATAGCGGAAGTCGTCCGGCTCGCCATAACGGCGGGTGGGGGCAAAGTAGCCGGTGGCCTGGTAGCCCCAGGACAGGTCGAACGGGTGTTCGGTGATGGGCATCAGCTCGATGTGGGTGAAGCCCATGTCCCTGACGTAGTCGACCAGGCGATGCGCCAGTTCGCGATAATCGAGGAACTCGCCCTCGCTGTCGCGTTGCCATGAACCGGGGTGGACCTCGTACACCGACATCGGCGCGTGTTGCCAGGCGGCCTCGGCGCGCTGCCTGAGCCAGTCGGCATCGTTCCAGACGTGGCGGCTCCCCCCCGCCACCACCGATGCGGTACGCGGCCGCAGTTCGTGCGCCTGGCCGTAGGGGTCGGCCTTGAGCAGGATCTCGCCGCTGTCGCGGTTGCGGATCTCGTATTTGTACAGGTGACCGGGGCCGAGGTCGGGGATGAACAGCTCCCATACCCCGGTGCCGCCGCGCACCCGCATCGCATGGCAGCGGCCATCCCAGCGGTTGAAGTCGCCCACCACGCTGACCCGCTCGGCATTGGGCGCCCAGACCGCGAAGCGGATGCCGGCGATGCCATCGACCTCGTCCTCATGCGCGCCGAGGATGCGCCATGCATGGCGATGACGGCCTTCGTTGAACAGGTGCAGGTCGAAGTCTGACAGCCGCGGCGCGAAGGTGTACGGATCGCGGGCGAAGTGCTCGCGGTGGCCGTGGTCGCGCCAGATCACGCCGTAATGCATGGGCAGACGCTGGGCCGGGCCACGCCATTCGAACAGGTCGCTGCCGGGCACGCGGTTCATGGCCTCGCCGGTCTCGGCGATCCAGGCCTCGCTGGCATGCGGCAGCAGGACGCGGGCGAGTGCGCCGTGGTCGTCCGGATGGCGGCCGAGCACGCTGAACGGGTCGTGGTGGCGGGCGTCGCATACGCGGCGCAATTGGGGGTCGAGTTTGGGCGTGTTCATGCGATGTTCTTCTTCGTGGGATTCGTGATCAATGGAAGTCGTGCTGGAGGATGGCATCGGCGCGGCGGCAGATTTCGCGGCCGTAGTCGGTCCACAGCCCCTCGCCCCAGTAGCGGTAGCAGCTGGTTTCCGCCGCCAGGAGGTGGAACAGTGCATTGCGGTAGCGCGCATCGTGGCTGGGGACACCGGGCTTGAGGACGGTTTCATGGAAGCGGGCGCTCACCGCCTCCATCGGTTTCAACACATGGTCGTAGCCGCGCACCCAGGACAGGTTGCTGGTCCAGCTGCCCCCTTCCATGTGGAAACGGTGATCCTCGCCGGCCAGCTCGGCGATCACCTGCGCCAGCCGGTCGGGGCCGTCACCCGGATGCATGCGCGCCCAGATGCGGCGCTGGAACAGGGGCTGCACCACCGGCAGGTCGTCCACCCGCAGACCTTGCGCGAACAGGTGTTCGAGGTATTCGGTGACGTTCATGGCCGGGGTTTCGGAGTGGCTCGCCTCGCGCATCACGTCCATGAATTTGGGCGGAAACTCGTTCATCATCACGCCGCCGTTCTCGCCGTCGGCGATCTGGGTGACCAGGGGCGGCACGGTGCGGCCGGCCAGCTCCAGCCGGTTCAGGCTGCGCGCCTCATAGGCCGGCTGCATCTGCGCCACCAGCTTGGTGTCCGAACCCTGGGTCTTGATGATGGCCAGGATGCTGGCCGTCTCACCGCGCGAATTGCTGCATACCAGCCGGTGCGGCAGGTGCGGCCGGCGCGGATGGCCGCCATCGTGCGGCTCCTCGACCGTGTGTTCCTGCACCAGCACCCACTGGTAGCCGCAGTCAACCAGGGTCCGGACGAATTCGTAGGCCACGTCGGGATGGTTCGGCAGGGCCATCTCGGAGGGCGAGAAACCGCGCACCCGGGTCAGCGCCTCCAGGCCGAATATGGCGGCGAAATGGTGCTGCCAGGCGCGCACGTGCAGGCGGAAGTCCTGCACCGGCGTGGACGGCGCCACGGCATGGCCCCAGGGCGCACCCAGCCATTCCACGCAGCGGCGGTATTCCGGGTTGCAGGTAATGCTGGCGAGGCTGTCGAACACGTCGTTGAGCCCCATCTTGCGCAGGCCATGGAACAGCGTGCCGGAGTACTCCAGCAGGATGCGCGGCTCCTTGCCCTCGTGCACCAGCTGCGGGATGAATTCGCCCATGCGCTTGTAGCACCAGTGGAATACGCCGGCATTGTGGTTGTCGCCAATGCCGGGGTTTTCCTGCATGTATTGCAGGTTGCTGATGATTTCCGCCGTGGCCAGGTCGCCGCCGCCGGCCGGGATGAGCGGCTGGTGCATGTGCAGTGCATTGGCGAATGCGCTCCTGATGCGACCAAAGTCGATCCGGCTGTCGGGCAGGAACACCGACCGGCCGGCCGCTTCGGCGAGGGCGCGTTCGATCTCGGCTTCGGCGCCGCAGATATTGGGCAGGCCATCGACATATTCGGGCAGGGCGTTCATCACCGCATCTCCAGTGGCTTCGGGCAGTTTGGTTCGGGCACGCGCGGGGCGCGCTTCATTTGTGGCGGATGTATTCGTAGATGTTGAGGTAGTCGGCGCCGGGACGATTCCATGAGTAGTCGTAGCGCATGCCGTTGACGACGAGTTCCTGGAACAGCTCCGGCCGGGCGTGCCAGAGGTCGATGGCGCGGTTCATGGCCGACTCGATGGCGGCGTGGTCGGCATGCTGGAACACGAAACCGTTGCGTTTCTCGCGCGGCACTCCGGAATGGTCCCAGTCGAACACGGTGTCGGCCAGCCCGCCGACGGCACGCACGATGGGCACCGCGCCATAGCGCAGGGCGATCATCTGGGTCAGCCCGCACGGCTCGAACAGGCTGGGCACCACCAGCATGTCGGCGCCGGCGTAGATGAGGTGTGCAAGCTCCTCGTTGTAGCCAATCTCCAGGTGGCAGTCCGGGTTGTCGTTGAGCTCGTGCCTGATCTGCCAGAAATCGGCGTTGATGCCGTATTCCGGACTGGAACCGAGCAACACGAACTGGGCGCCGCGCGCCAGGGCGTGAAACAGCGCATGGCGGATCAGCGGCACCCCCTTCTGGCTGTCGAGGCGGCCGACGTAAGCGATCAGCGGCCGTTCTTCCTGACGCAGCCAGAGCCGCTCGCGCAGGGCGCGGGTGTTGTCGCGCTTGGGCGCCGGATCGGCGGCGCTGTAATGGTATGGAATGTGCGGGTCCGCTTCCGGATTCCACATTTCATAGTCGAGGCCATTGAGCACCCCGCCAAACTTGTTGGCATGCACATGCAGGGTGTGACCAAGGCCGTAGCCCCAGTCGGTGTGACGCGCCTCCCAGGCATGGGTGGGCGAGACCGTGGTGACGAAGTTCGAATACACCACCGCGCCCTTCATGAAGTTGATGGCGCTGGGGTTGAAGTCGTCGCCCATGCGGTCGCGGTGGTAGTAATAGTCGGGCCGTCCCAGTCCGGTGAGCCAGAGCACGTTCTCGCCAGCGATGCCCTGGTGCTTGAAGTTGTGGATGGTGTGGCATACCCGGCAATGGGCCATGCCGGAATGCTGGTAGATCTCGTAGAGCAGCACCGGCAGCAGCGCGGTCTGCCAGTCGTGGGTATGGATGATGTCCGGCCGCTTGCCGGCGTGCAGCATGAATTCCAGCGCGGCCTTGGTGAAGAATGCGAAGCGCAGGTGCTCGTCGGGGAAGCCGTAATAGGCGCCGCGGTTGAAGAAGTTGTCGTTCGAGTGCGGCTCGATGAAGAAGCACTTGCGGCCATGCACGAAGCCGAACCAGACGGCGCAGCGGATGTGATGGTTGAACCAGGGCACCCACAGGTTTTCATGGCTGACCTGCAGGCCCCAGATGTGGTCGTAGCGCATGCAGTCATACTTGGGCAGGATGATCTCCACCGCGTTGCCGCGGATCTCCATCTCGCGCGCAAGGCCGAACACCACGTCGCCCAGACCCCCCACCTTGGCCACCGGCGCGCATTCGGACGCCACCATCACGATGTACATGCACACCTCCTCGTCATTGTCATGCCTTCATACTCCCATGCGCTGGTGGGCCGCGTCCAGACAGGCAAAGGCCGTGTCCATGTCGCGGTGGGCGCGATCGACCCAAGCCTCGCCCCAGTAGAAGTTGCAGCTCGTCTCGGCGCGCAGCAGGCGCCAGGTGGCTTCCTCCAGCAGGCGCCAGGTTTCCAGGTCATGCACATGGCGTTCGCCGGCCGCCCAGCGGGTCGCATGCAGGACGCGACTCAACTCGCCCAGCCGGGCGAGGCCGTCCCTCTGCATCTGCGAGCCGGTCCACTGCATGAAGTCGTGGCCATGGTGCCAGCCGGTGTTCCAGGCACCGCTGTTCACCCGCACCTCGCCGTATGCGCCGTGGCGGTCGAGATAGTCGTCGATGAATGTCGGGCGGATGTCTGCACCCGCCCGCGCCGCGTCCATCAGGGTGCGGTAGAAGCCCCAGAAATTGGCCTCCGGCGCGGGGTTGCGGAACCAGCCGCCGTTGTCGCCGTCGGTGGCGGTGGTGACCAGGGCCGGGAAGTCGCAGTTGCGGGTGCGCGCAGCCACCTCGCGCGCGAACCAGTCGTAGTCCATGCCCGATTCCTGGGCATCGGACAGCTCGCGGTCGCGCACCACGACGATGATCTCGGCGCCCTCGTGGCGGGCGATGTGGGGCCGGTAGCGCAGCTCGTGCCAGGCCATGGGTGTCACCGCCTCGACGTGGTCGCTGTCGACCAGCGCATAACGGTAACCCAGGCTGACCAGGAGCGGGATCAGTTCCATGGAAAAGCCCATCTCCGGCGGCCAGAAGCCGGGAAACTCCTCACGCCAGAACAGATGCCGGGCGATACCGCGCCAGCGCCTGAGCTGCTCCTCGCGGTCGGCCGGCGGAATCAGCGGCAGCACCGGGTGGTAATAGCCGGTGCCGAGGATGCGGAACAGCGATGTGTTCTGCAGATGCCAGAGCAGGGCGCCGCAATCGACGATGCCATACACCCGGGCCTGGAAATCCGGATCGGACAGGGTTTCCAGCAAGGTGCCCGACAGGGCCAGATGCACCCGGCCGACATCCTCGTAGTCCCACAGGTTGCGCGGGATGCGGTCAATGGCCTGGAGGATTTCCTGGGTTTCCCAAGGCGTGTCGCGCAGCAGGTCGTTGAGATTGCCGGCCGGCTGGTGCAGGTTCAGCACCAGGGCGTGCTGGATGGGAGACTCGATCGGCATGGCGGGACTCGGGTGGACTTCGATGATTTAAGGGTAGAAGATATGACGGGATTGCTACAGGGGAATGAAGGGTACGCACGAAGGCGCACCGTGCGGACTGAATGTCAAACCAGGCGGTGACAGATGTGACAAAGATACGAAAAGACTTGTGCAGGCTGATTCTGGTACCGGGATGCCTCATCGTTGCCGCAACGGCCATGGCAAACCCGCAATGCACTGCAATCTTCACCGGCGCGGTGGGTGGCGTTGGTCCGGGCAGCCTGATCAACCTGAAGCGGAACGCGAAGATCGAAACTGACGCCGTGGCGGGTGAAGCGCTCAACGCGGGCACACTTACGGTGGAAGGATCAGGCGGCAGCGTGGCCAAATGTGATGGTGGCACATGCAGTAAGAGCCCGACCGGCCAGACTGTAACAGCGCGCGATAAATGAGGCCGTGCGCAGCGATAATTAGTTGACTGCATTATTGCGCACTAGACAAAAGAATTGCGCGTAATATCACCCCTGAACTCCGACCTCGCCGTATGGCAGGGACAGGCCCGTTACCGATTCGACAGTGCCTTGATCGACAAAATTGCTACGGAACACCGCGCCGGTTGCGAGATCAAACCCACCACCTCGGAATAGGTAGTTTTCGTATAACCCCGCCCACAGCCCGGTGTATCCGAGCCATTTGTTGCCCCGGAACCCAATGCGGAGCCCTCTGTTCTTGGCAAAGATCGGACCAAAATCGGATACGGCCCAATCCCACGGATCAACCGCGTTGATTAGATCAGTGCCTACGCCGCGACCCGTCCAGAACCCCGCTTCCGCGTACAACGTTCCAGCACATGGGTTCGGCCCCTCCTGGATCACTGCGCCGTTTAACCATAATCTGCCCCCGATGCTCGGAGAGCCTGAACTCGTGCATGCCGTCTCTCCCGCCGCTGGACGATTCCATGTCTCGTACAACAGCATCGGCGGCCCTTGCAGACTCATCGCAAACGGATTGGCGCGCCCCTGCCCGGTAGAGTATTGCAGCCCAGT
>CAZOZD010000013.1:0-18987 GCA_964584195.1 uncultured Burkholderiales bacterium | reverse complement strand
CGCGCCCAGGCGGCGTCCAGCTTGCCCGAGATCAGTGCGGCGATGGCGAACGCGAAGGCCACGGCGAAGCCAACATAGCCCATGTACAGCATGGGCGGGTGGATGATCATGCCCCAGTCCTGCAGGAGCGGATTCATGTCGTTGCCGTCCAGCGGCGCCGGGTGGATGCGCAGGAAGGGGTTCGATGTGGCGAGCAGGAACAGGATGAAGCCCAACGAGATGATGCCCATGACGCCGATCACGCGCGCCACCATGTCTTCCGGCAGGCGGCGCGAGAACAGCGACACCGCCAGGGTCCAGAACGCCAGCATCAACACCCACAGCAGCATGGAGCCCTCGTGCGAGCCCCAGGTGGCGGTGACGCGGTACACCACCGGCAGTTGCGAGAACGAGTTGCGCGCCACGTTCACCACGGTGAAGTCGTTGATCACGAACGCATACAGCAGGCATGCATAGGCAAGCAGCAGAAAGGCGAACTGGCCCTGCGCCGCCGGGCGGGCCACCCGCATCAGCGTCGCGTTGCCGGTCTGCGCGCCCCAGATCGGCAAGACCGCCTGGGTGATGGCCAGGAGCAGGGCCAGGATGAGGGCTAGGTTACCGAGTTCGGGGATCATTCGGGGAGGTCTCCATCATTCCCGCGCGGGCGGGATCGTGCATGCGTTATTCATCGATCCCGGCCGGTCGGCGCACGCCAACGACCGGCGGGAGCGGGCGACCGGAACGCGGGGCTCGCACCCTATCGCGGGTCGGGCCTGAATTCCTTGACGCCGGGCAATTTTTGGCCGGGAGTTTAATGGTCAAGCCGGCGCCTTCTTACTCGCTCACCACCGTCTGCTGGGCCTTCTGCGCCTGCTCGATGGCATGCGCCGCTTCCGGCGGCATGTAGTTTTCATCGTGCTTGGCGAGGACCTGGCTGGCGGTGAACAGTCCGTCGGGGCCGAGGCGGCCTTCGGCGACCACGCCCTTGCCTTCCTTGAACAGGTCGGGGAGGATGCCGGTGTACACCACCGGGATGCCGTGTGCGGTGTCGGTGACCACGAAGCGGGTGGTGAGGCCGTCGGTCTGGCGTTGCACGCTACCGTCCTCGACCAGGCCGCCGATGCGGAATGCGCGCTCGACCGGGGCCTCGCCCTGTTTGACCTGGGAGGGCGAGTAGAAGAACACCAGGTTGCTCTGGAATGCGTTCAGCACCAGTGCAACGGCGATGCCGAGGCCGGTGAGCGACAGGGCGATGACCAGCAGCTTCTTGTGGCGGGCTTTCATGGCGCGGAAGTCTCCTCCTTCAGGGTTTCAGGATGGTCGTTCGCCGGGGCTCTGTTCCCAGCGCTCCAGCCGGCGCAGGCGGCGCAGGGTGTCCTGGCGTCCGCGCCGCAGCAGGACCACCTCGATGACGATGCCGAGCAGCATGGCGGCGTATGAGCTCCATACATAGAAGCCGTACCCGCCCATGTCCAAGAATTGGCTCCAGCTACTCCATTCCATTCATTTCTCCAGGATTTCCCTGGCCCACTCGGTGTGCCGTTCACGTTCCAGGATGATGTCGCGCACCCGGTGAAGCGCGGTGGCGATGGCGTAGAACCAGGCGGCGAAGGCCATGATCAGCATGCCGGCGAGCATGATCTCGTCCATGCTGGTGCCGGAAGGCTTGACCGATGCACCCTGGTGCAGGGTGTTCCACCATTTCACCGAGAAATAGATGATGGGCACGTTGATTGTCCCCACCAGGGCGAGCAGGGCACCGGCCTTGTCGCCCCGGCGCGGGTCGTCGATGGCCGACCACAGGGCGAGGATGCCGACGTAGAGGAAGAACAGGATCAGCGAGGAGGTGAGGCGTGCGTCCCAGACCCACCAGGCGCCCCACATCGGCTTGCCCCAGAATGCCCCGGTCCACAGCGACATGAATGCGAACATGGCACCGGTGGGCGCCAGGGCGCGGGCCATCATGAAGGACAGGCGGGTGTTGAATGCCAGGCCGATGGCCGACCAGAACGCCATCACCAGGTAGATGAACATGGCCATCCAGGCCGCCGGCACGTGGATGAAGATGATGCGATAGGCCTCGCCCTGCTGGAAATCGGTGGGGGCGACGAAGAAGCCGATGTACAGTCCGATGACGGTGAGTATCCCGGCGGCCCAGGCGAACCAGGGCGTGAGCCGGCCGGCGAGGTGGTAGAAGGTGGAAGGTGCGGCGTAGCGGTACAGTGAAAGGCCCATGGCAATCATTCTATCGAAACACGCAGGCCGGCCGCGGTGATCCACGGCGCCACCAGCAGGGTGACCACCATGAAGGCGGCCAGGAGTGAAAGGTGCGACTCCGCCCCCAGGCCGGACAGTGCTCCATCGACCGCGCCCGCGCCGAAGATGAGGGCCGGAACATACAGGGGCAGGATCAGGAGCGTCAACAATACCCCGCCGCCGCGCAGGCCCAGGGTAAGGGCTGCGCCGACGCCGCCGAGCAGCGACAGGATGGGTGTGCCGATCGCCAGCGACAGCATCAGCACGCCGATGGCCTCGGCCGGAAGGGCGAATTGTAGCCCCAGCACGGGGGCGATGAGAAGCAGTGGAATGCCATAGATCAGCCAGTGCGCGATGGCCTTGCCCAGGGTGACGAGCACCGTTGGATGGGGGGAGAGCAGCATTTGTTCCAGACTGCCATCGCGATGGTCGTCGGCGAACAGGCGCGACAGCGACAACAGCGAGGCGAGCAGGGCCGCCACCCAGACGATGCCGGGCGCCACCCGGCGCAGCATCTCGGGATCGGGGCCGATGCCGAGCGGGAACATGCTCACCACCATGACGAAGAAGAACTGCGAGGTCAGCCAGTCGCCCTTGCGCCGGGCGGCCAGGCGCAGGTCGCGGCGGATGACGGTGAGCAGCACGCCGATCATGCCTGCATCCTTTCGGGCGGGGCCTCGCCGATCCGCAGCGGCACGATGTCGACGCCTTCCAGGGCCAGCGGCTGGTGGGTGGTCATCACCACCAGTCCGGCCTGGCTGACGTGATTGCGCAGCAGGTCCTCGACCAGCGCCACGCCATGCACGTCGAGGCCGGTGAGGGGTTCGTCGAGGATCCACAGGCGGCGGCGGGCGGCAACCAGGCTGGCCAGCGCCACCCGCCGGCGCTGGCCGAAGGACAGCACCCGCGCCGGCAGGTCGATGCAACGGGCCAGGCCAAGATCGGCGAGCAGGCGCTCGGCCTCGCGCTCTTCCAGGGGATAGTCGCCGATCGCCGCCGCCAGGCGCAGGTTTTCCAGCGGCGTCAGCTCGTCCTTGATGCCGTTGGCATGGCCCAGGTAGGCCATCTCGCGGTGGTAGACCTCGCGCTCGGTGTCGATGCGGTGCTCCCGCCAGCGCACCTCGCCCGCCAGTGGCGAAGACAGGCCGCACAACAGGCGCAACAGGCTGGTCTTGCCGCGACCGTTACCGCCCTGCACCAGCAGGAGCTGGCCGCCGCGCAGGCTGAAATCCAGATCGCTGAACAGGGTGCGATCGCCACGCGCGCAGGCGAGGGCGTGGACGGAGAGGGTGGCGTGGCTGTCGGGCATGTCTGCGGGGCGGTCGGCGAGGGGGTGAGGATACCGGCAATCGCCCGGCGCGCCAAACCCGGCGCGCTCTCGCCATTCAGCACCGCGCGGGCCAGGCCAGCATATTGCGCCGTTCGAGCCGTGCCCGTGCCCGTGCCCGCAGACGCTCGAACCCGGTTGCGGCGCTGAGCGGCCGGGCGGCGCCCCGAGGCTGGCGCGTGTGTCGCGGAACGTTATAATCCCAGATTGTCCATTAGGCGTCCCTTCGGGCTTGCGCGCGCCCTGGCGGCCGGATCGCGGCCATTTCGTGCCCTTGCACGTCGGCCATAGGCCGGGCTATGGTCTTCTTCCACCCCCCCACCCCCCCGAACTGCCTCGTGCTCCGTCTCGCCATCATCGCGCGTCCTATATTGGTTTGGACAATCTGGGATAATCGTGGTTACAAGTGCCGACCCAGACCGCGTTGCACGCTTGTCAGGACTGCACCCCCGCAGGCGGCGCAGCGTCGTTCACGAGGAATGGATGGAGTGCATCAACTCGCTCAACTCGCGCGGGCCCGGCCGTCCGGTTCCGCGCCACCGGCCTGAGGAGGGCCTATGAGGGTCGATACGCCCGCAGTCACGGTTGGCGATTTCGCCACTCCCCGGCTGCTCGCCTGTCCCCCCGAGACCCCTCTCGCCGAGGCCGCCGCGCGCATGCGGGCAGCGGCGGTGAGTTCGGTTCTGGTGCTGGAGGCCGGCCAGCCGGTCGGCATCTGGACCGAGCGTGACGCGAGACATCTCGACCTGACCGATCCCGGGATATTCGAACGGCCTCTGGCAGCGGTGATGAGCCGTCCGCTCCACACCATTGCCGCCACCGCCAGTCCCGAGGCCGCCGTGGCCCGCCTGCGCGAGGCCGGCATCCGCCATCTGCTGGTGACCGACGATGCCGGCCAGCCGACCGGCATCGTCACCCAGACCGACCTGGCCCTGCGCCACGGCATCGAACACTTCCTGCGTCTGCGCCTGGTGGCCGAGGTTGCCATGACGGCCGTGCCACGCCTGCCCGGCGGTCTGCCGGCGCACGAGGCGGCGCGGCGGATGGCGGCCGCCGACCGCGACGCGGCGCTGGTCGAGCGCAGTGACGGTTCGCTCGGCATACTGACCGAGCGCGACCTGCTGGCGCTGGTCGCCGACCGTCAGCGCGGCGCATCGCTGTGCGAGGTTGCCAGTTTTCCGTTGCGCACCATCGCCGCGCAGCACTCCCTGCTGGAGGCGCGCCGGGCCCTGGTCGAGGGGCATGTGCGCCATCTCGGTGTGACCGACGCGCAGGGCCGGGTGGTCGGCCTGCTCTCCATGCGTGAACTGATCGCCATGATCGAACAGGGCCAGGCCGCCGAACTGGCCAGCGCATTGCAGCAGCGCGAGACGCAGCTGCTGCATTCACGCGCCGATCTTGTGCTCGCCCGCCAGATCATCGATTCGTCCGGGAGCGCCGTGCTGGTGGTGGGCGAGGACGGCCGCGTGGTCAGCGCCAATCCGGCCTTCGCCCGCCTCACCGGGGTGGCGGTGGAGACCGCCATCGGCGCCCGCCCGGATGAACTGCTGGCCTGCGATACCCGGGGCCAGGGCGATCTGTGCGCGGCCCTGTGCGCGCGGGCCAGCCGCGAGGATGGCTGGCGTGGCGAGCTGTGGTGTCGCTGCCAGGACGGCCGGCCGCGCGCATTCGCATTCAGTGTCCATGTGCTCCGCCACGAGGGGCGGCCGACCGGCCAGCATGCACTGGTGTTCCACGATGCCTCCGCACGGCTGCTCGCCCAGGAGGAGCTGCGCCGCAGCGAGGCGCGCTATCGCAGCCTGGTGGAAAACCTGCCGCTCGGCATCACCGTGATGGATCGAGACTATCGCATCCTGTACACCAATTCAGCCTTCGACACCTTGCTGGGCAAGCCGCCGGGCTGGTTCGTCGGCCGCCTGTGCCACGAGGAGTACGAAGGCCGGGCGCAGCCCTGTCCGCATTGTCCGGGCACCCTGGCGATGACCCGGGGCGTTCCTTCCGAGGTGGAAACCCGGGGTCTGCGCGGTGACGGCTCGATGATCGACGTGCGCAACCGCGCCATCCCGCAGCTGGACGAGTCCGGCGCGGTGACCGGCTTCATCGAGATCGTCGAGGACATCACCGCGCGCAAGCAGGCCGAGGCCTCGCTGCGGCTGGCGGCGAGCGTGTTCACCCACGCCCGCGAGGGCATCCTGATCACCGATCCGGAAGGCAGCATCGTTGACGTCAACGATGCCTTCTGCCGGATCACCGGCTATGCCCGCGAGGAGATGCTGGGGCGTAGTCCGGCCACGCTCAAGTCCGGTCGCCAGGGGCGGGAGTTCTATGCCGCGATGTGGCGCCGCCTGGCGGAACACGGGCATTGGTCGGGCGAGCTGTGGAACCGGCGCAAGGATGGCACCGAGTATGCCGAGCACCTCACCATCAGCGCGGTGCGCGACGAGGCCGGCAACACGCGCCATTACGTCGGCCTGTTCTCCGACATCACCGCGCAGAAAACGCATGAGTACGAGCTGGAACGGGTCGCCCACCATGATGCGCTCACCGGCCTGCCCAACCGCGCCCTGCTCGCCGACCGCATGGGCCTGGCCATGGCGCACAGCCGCCGCACTGGCGAGACACTGGCGGTGTGCCTGCTCGACCTGGATGGTTTCAAGCCGGTCAACGACCGGCTTGGGCACAAGGCCGGTGACCGGCTGCTGCAGGAGATTGCCCTCCGCCTGCTGGGCTGCATCCGCGAGGAGGACACCGCCGCCCGCCTGGGTGGGGACGAGTTTGTGCTGCTGCTGGGCGGTTTTCGCGAGGAGCGGGCCTACGAAGACATCCTGCGCCGGCTGGGGGCGGCCATTGCCCGGCCGGTGCGCATCGATGGCGAATCGGTGCAGGTCTCGGCCAGCATCGGGGTGACGCTGTATCCATTCGATCCCGCCGACGCCGACCAGTTGCTACGCCACGCCGATCAGGCCATGTATCAGGCCAAGGCCGAGGGCAAGGGGGTGCACCGGCTGTTCAATCCCGCCAGCGAGTCGCGCCAGCGTGCCAACCAGTGCCTGCTCGGCACGATCGAGGCGGCCATCGCGCAAGGCCAGTTCGAGCTGCACTACCAGCCCAAGGTGGATTGCCGCGCGGCCCGGGTGGTTGGTGTCGAGGCCCTGCTGCGCTGGAACCATCCCGTCCTTGGCATGCGTTCGCCAGCCGAGTTCCTGCCCCTCATCGAACAGGAAGACCTGGTCGCCCGGCTTGGCGAATGGGTGATCGGCACGGCGCTGAAGCAGATGGCGACCTGGCTGGAGGCCGGTGTCGTCCTGCCGGTCAGCGTCAATATCGCCGCCCGTCATTTCATGCATGGCGATCTGGCCGGATACCTGGCCGCGCGCCTGGCCGATGCCCCGCCCGAGCTGGGCCGCATGCTCTGCATCGAGCTGGTGGAGACCGCCGCGCTCGAGGACGTGCAGGCGGTGCGCCGGCTCATGGCGCGTTTCCAGCCCGCCGGGATCGGCTTCGCCCTGGATGATTTCGGCACCGGCTACTCGACCCTGCTGCACCTCAAGCAGTTGCCGGTGGATGAGCTGAAGATCGACCTGGCATTCATCCGCGACATGCTCGAAGACCCCGACGATCTGGCCATTGTCGACGGCATCGTCGGCCTGGCGCGGGCCTTTGGCCGCCGGGTGGTGGCCGAGGGCGTGGAACGCATCGAGCAGATCCTGATGCTGCTCGAACTCGGCTGCGACGTGGTCCAGGGACATGCCGTCGCGCCGCCCATGCCGGCGGCGCGACTGGAGTCCTGGCTGGCGCGTTTCCAGCCCGATCCGCGCTGGAGCATCGCCGGCAAGGACTATCCATTGCGTGCCGACTTCGAATTGCTGCTGCTCGAGGTTGGCCACCGGCACTGGTTCGAGCGGCTGATCCACGGCCCGCCGCGTGGCCTGTCGGCGTCCGATCTTGCCTATGACCATTGCCCACTGGCGCAGTGGCTGGCCGCACGCCAGCCACTGCGCCAGGACGGGAGCGAGGACTGGCAGGACCTGATGCGCCAGCATCGTCGCCTGCACGTCCTGGCGGAGCAGCTGGTCGCCGTCCGGCGGGATTCCGATCCGGGGCTGGCCGAGACCCGCGCCGCCCTGGAGGCCGGACACGCCGATTTCATGCGCCGCCTGCGCACCCTGCGCGCCGTACCCCAACGAACCGCGAGAAGGAGTCCATCATGACCGGCCATACGCAACCCCTGACCTGGCGCGACGAATTTGCCACCGGCGTGGCCGAGATCGACGAACAGCATCGCATCCTGGTCGACACCTTGCGCGAGGCCGATGAAATCCTGCGCGCCGACAGCAGCCAGGCCACCCTCGACAAGATCACCCGCGACCTGCTCAGCTACGCCCTGTACCACTTCGATACGGAGGAGCGCCTGATGCGCGAATATCACTACGCCGAGTGCGCAGACGGGGATGCCGAACGCCATCTCGAACAGCATCGCGCATTTTCGGCCCGGGTCGTGGCGGTGCGGGAAAACCTCAAGGCCGGCATCCTCATTCCCCGCGAGGACCTGCTCGCCTTCCTGTCCGACTGGCTGGTCAACCACATCCTGAACACCGACCGGCGGCTGGGTGCGCATATCCTGGAGCGACGCCGCGCCTGAACCAGGCGCGGCGGAATGAGGCGTGTGGCCCGGATTCAGGCGGCCAGGAGTTCCTTCATCCGGCGTAGCGCCTTGGCCTCGATCTGACGCACCCGTTCGGCGGAGATGCCGTACTGGCTGGCCAGTTCCTGGAGGGTGGCGGGATTGGCCTCGTTCAGCCAGCGCGCCTCGATGATGTGCCGGCTGCGCGCATCCAGACCTTCCAGTGCCTGGGCGATGCCGTGGCTGGCGAGCTTGTCGCGCTCGGCGCGTTCGAGCTGAACGGTTGGCTCGGCCTCCGGCGCGGCCAGATAGGCGATGGGGGCGAACGCGTCGTCCTCGTCCTCGCCGTTCGCCTCCAGGGCGATGTCCTGACCATAGAGCCGGGTTTCCATCTCGCGCACGTCGCTGTCGTGGACATTGAGCGTGCGCGCCATGGCCTCGACCTCGGCCGGGGTCAGCGCCGCGGTGCCGGACTTCATGCCGCGCAGGTTGAAGAACAGCTTGCGCTGGGCCTTGGTGGTGGCCACCTTCACCAGGCGCCAGTTCTTCAGGATGAATTCGTGGATCTCGGCCTTGATCCAGTGCACGGCGAACGAGACCAGGCGCACGCCGCGTTCCGGATCGAAGCGCTTGACGGCCTTCATCAGGCCGACATTGCCTTCCTGGATCAGGTCGGCATGGGGCAGGCCGTAGCCCAGGTAGCCGCGCGCGATGGCGACCACCAGGCGCAGGTGGGACAGGACCAGCTGGCGCGCCGCGTCGAGGTCCTGGTCGCGGCGGAAACGGCTGGCCAGCTCGTATTCCTCCTCGGCGCTGAGCATCGGGAAGCGGTTTGCGGCCTGGATGTAGCTTTCGATACTGCCCAGGGCCGACGGCACGGGAAAATTCAGGGTGGCAGCGGTCATGGCAACCTCCATGGAATATGGGTCTGTAAATATGTTAGCACTCTCGGTATTTGAGTGCTAATCGCATGAAAGTTCCAGGGTTCCACCCGCGCCAGGATGGCGGATGGCATGGGCCGCTACGTTACAATTCCCGCTTCACGCATCTTTCACACGGTATCCATCATGAGCGCGCGTATTCTGGACGGCAAGGCGATCGCCGATTCACTGTTGCAGGACATCCGCCGCGAGGTGGACACCCGTGTCGCCGCCGGCCGGCCGGCGCCCGGCCTGGCGGTGATCCTGGTCGGCGACAGCGCCGCATCGGCCATCTATGTGCGCAACAAGCGGCGCGCCTGCGAGACCGCGGGGGTGCGTTCGTTTTCCCATGACCTGCCGGGCGCTACATCCCAGGCCGAACTGCTCGAACTGATCGACCGTCTCAACGACGATCCCGGCGTCGATGGCATCCTGGTGCAGTTGCCCCTGCCGGCCCACATCGATCCGGTCACCGTGATCGAGCGCATCCGTCCGGACAAGGACGTGGACGGTTTCCACCCCTACAACGTTGGCTGCCTGGCCCTGAAGATGCCCCTGTTGCGGCCCTGCACCCCGTATGGCGTGATGCGCCTCCTGGCCCGCACGGAACTTTCGCTGCGCGGCCTGGAGGCGGTGGTGGTGGGGGCGTCCAACATCGTCGGCCGGCCGATGGCGCTCGAACTCCTGCTCGCGGGCGCCACGGTGACCGTATGCCACAGCGCCACACGCGACCTGGCGGCGCACGTGGCGCGCGCCGATCTGGTGGTGGCGGCGGTGGGCCGCCCGCGCATGATCCAGGGCGAATGGATCAAGCCCGGCGCCATCGTCATCGATGTCGGCATCAATCGTCTGGAGGATGGCCGCATCGTCGGTGACGTCGATTTCGATGCGGCGCGGGAACGCGCCGGCTGGATCACCCCGGTGCCGGGCGGAGTGGGGCCGATGACCGTCGCCACCCTGCTGCAGAACACCCTGGAGGCCGCCGGACGGCATCAATCCTGAGCGGTCTGGGTGGACGCAGCGGAATCCAGTGGTGGGGGGCAGCGGCGGAACAGCAGGTCCCATACCCCGTGGCCCAAGCGCAGGCCGCGTTTTTCGAACTTGGTGAGCGGCCGCCAGGCCGGCCGTTCAGCATAGCCCGGCGCGGTGTTGGCCAGCATCGGCTCGGCGGCGAGCACGGCCAGCATCTGTTCGGCGTAGTCCTGCCAGTCGGTGGCCAGATGCATGTAGCCCCCGGGTTTCAGCCTGCTCGCCAGCAGATGCGCGAAGGCCGGCTGGATCAGGCGGCGCTTGTGATGACGCTTTTTGTGCCAGGGGTCTGGAAAATAGACGTGGATGCCATCCAGCGAGTCCGGCGCGAGCATGTGTTCCAGTACCTCGACCGCGTCGTGCCGGACGATGCGCACGTTGGCAAGCCCCGCCTCACCGATGCGCTTGAGTAGGGCACCCACGCCGGGGGTGTGCACCTCGATGCCGAGATAATCGTTTTCCGGGTGGGCGGCGGCGATCTGCGCCGTGGTTTCGCCCATGCCGAAACCGATCTCGACGATTTTCGGCGCCGAACGGCCGAATACTGCATCGAGATCGATGCGGGCGTCGGAATAGGGCAGGACGAAGCGCGGCCCGAGCTCATCCAGCGCCCGGGTCTGGCCGCTGCCCATGCGTCCGGCGCGCAGCACGAAGCTGCGGATGCCGCGGCGGGGTCGTTCAGCCCCCTCGCCCTCCGGGGGCGGGGTGAGAACATCCGGCATCAGGAACCGATCAGGCCACGGGTCGGGGAGCTGGGGCTGGCCTGGTAGATCTTCTTCGCCATGCGGCCGGCGAGGAATGCCTCGCGCCCAGCCTCGACCGCCTTCTTCATGGCGCCGGCCATGCGCACCGGGTCTTGCGCCGCGGCGATGGCAGTGTTCATCAGCACCGCGTCGCAGCCCAGCTCCATGGCGATGGCGGCGTCCGAGGCCGTGCCCACCCCGGCGTCGACCACCACCGGCACCGAGATGCGGTCGATGATGATCGACAGGTTCCACGGGTTGAGGATGCCCATGCCGGAGCCGATCAGCGAGGCGAGCGGCATGATGGCTACACAGCCGATGTCTTCGAGTTGTTTTGCGACGATGGGGTCGTCGGAGGTGTACACCATCACCTTGAAGCCCTCTTTCACCAGCACCTCGGCGGCCTTCAGGGTTTCCACCACGTTCGGATACAGGGTTTGCGGATCACCCAGCACTTCGAGCTTGACCAGGTCATGGCCATCGAGCAGCTCGCGCGCCAGACGCAGGGTGCGGATGGCATCGTCGGCCGTGTAGCAGCCGGCGGTGTTGGGCAGATAGGTGTATTTCGACGGCGGCACGGCGTCGAGCAGGCTGGGCTGGTTCGGGTCCTGGCCGATGTTGGTGCGCCGGATGGCAACGGTGACGATCTCGGCGCCGGATGCCTCGATGGCGGCCCGCGTCTGCTCGAAGTCCTTGTATTTGCCGGTGCCTACGAGTAGGCGTGAGGCATGGGGCTTGCCTGCGATGACCAGTGGATCCATGTCTGTTCGAGAGGGGTGTGGTGTCAAGGGAGGGCGGCAGATTGTCGCCCCGCACTGCGTATCAGCCGCCGCCCACCGCGACGACGATCTCCAGCCGGTCACCGTTGGCAAGCGGGGTGTCGCCGTGCCGGCTCTTCGGCACGATCTCGCCGTTGAGCTCCACGGCAACCCGCTTCCCGGTCAGACCGAGCCGGTCAACCAGCTCGGCGACCCGAAGCGGTGGATCGAACTGGCGCGGCTCGCCATTGACGGTGAGTGCAATCACGCTGGAGTAAAATCCGGTAGAATCGGGTCGATCAGTCTACCACGACGCGGGTGTAGTTCAATGGTAGAACGGCAGCTTCCCAAGCTGCATACGAGGGTTCGATTCCCTTCACCCGCTCCAATCCTCGTACCCCGGTATCCCAAGGCAAAACGCCCCGCAGCGCGGGGCGTTTTGCTTTGCGCGGTGTCAGTTCAGCGCTTGGCCGTCTGGGCTTCCGGCTTGCTTTCGTCCTTGGCCTGGCCGACACGGATTTCCGCCCGCATCTTTTCGACGCTGGCGGGGCCGATGCCCTTGACCTTGGCGAGGTCGTCGACGTTCCTGAATGGGCCGTTCTTCTGGCGATAGTCGATGATGGCGCGAGCCCTTGAGGGGCCGATGCCCTTGACCGATTCCAGCTCCGCCTGGCTGGCGGTGTTGATGTCGACGCTGGCGAACGTGGTGCCGGCGAGGCAGAAGGACAGCAGCAGGCTCCCGAACAGTTTTTTCAGCATGGTCTCTCTCCTGTGTGGTTTGTGGCTCGCCCGGGTATGGGCGGGAGAAAGGTAATCCGATCCGGTTCGAAATTGAATATGTCGTTGGTTGTATCACCACGATGGGCGGGGTCATATCACCGGCATATGCCGTGCTCCGGCTCAGGCAGAGGCGATGGCGGGGTGGTCGCGGCGGGGCCGGTCGAGGTGCCAGCCCTGCACCATTTCCACGCCCAGTCGGGCGAGCAGGTCGAGGGTGGCGGCGTCCTCGACGCATTCGGCGATGGTGCGCTTGCCGAGGCCGCGCGCGACTTCGAGCATGCCGCGCATGAACACCTGGTTGTCGTGGTCGTTGGGCAGGTTCTGGATGAACATGCCGTCGATCTTGATGATGTCGACGCCGATGTGCTTGAGGTAGGCGAATGATGCGAAGCCGGCGCCGAAGTCGTCCAGGCAGACCTGGCAGCCGCCGCGCTTGAGCGCTTCGATGAAGCGCTGGGCGTCGGTGAGGTCGGATACGGCGGCGGTTTCGGTGATCTCGATCAGCAGCCGGCGCGGTTCGACACCGTGCTCGCGCAACAGGCCGAGGATGAATTCGGGCATCTCGATGTCGTCGAATGAGCGGCCGGAGAGGTTGACCGCGAGCGGTGGAATGGCGGGCTGGCGGGCGAGCCGGGCGATGGCGTGGCGCAGCACCCAGCGGTCGATCTCGACGATCTTCGGGCTGGCTTCGGCGATGGGGATGAACTCGCCGGGCGGGATGAGTTCGCCGCTGGCCGGATCGCGCAGGCGGATGAGGACTTCGAGGTGGGCCGGGGTTTCCTCGCCGATGCGGTACACGCCCTGGAAATGCAGTTCGAACAGGTCGTGCGCGAGTGCGTGGTTGATGCGTTCATTCCAGGACAGCCTTTGCATCATGCCCGGGGTCTGGTCCAGTTCGGGGCGATACACGCGCCAGGCGTTCTTGCCGGCCTGCTTGGCCTGGTACATGGCGGAGTCGGCGTGGGCCACGAGTTGTTCGCCGTCACTGGCGTGCTCCGGGTAGAGCGCGATGCCGAGGCTGGAGGAGATGCGCAGGGTGCGGGTTTCGAACTGGAACGGGATCTGTGCGATGGCGCGTACCAGGCGTTCGGCCAAGGCCTGTGCTTCACTGGGGTTGGCAAAGGGCATGATCACGGCGAATTCGTCGCCGCCGAGGCGGAACAGGCTTTCGTGCCGGCGCACGGTGCCGGCTGCCTCGCTTGCCACCCGGATCAGCAGTGCGTCGCCGGCGGCGTGGCCGAAGTGGTCGTTGATGGCCTTGAATTCGTCGAGGTCGAAGAACAGCAGGGCGCATGTGGCGTGGTGGCGGGAGGCTTCGGCGATGGCGCGGTTGAGCTCGTCGTGGAAGCGGTGGCGGTTGTACAGGCCGGTGAGCGAGTCGCGCTCGGCGAGATAGAGCAGTTGTTCGGCGGTCTGGCGTTCCTGGGTGACATCTTCGTAGATCCACAGATAGCCGATGAAGTGGCCGGCCTTGTCGCGTACCGGGTGGTGCAGCTGGGTGAGGATGCGGCCGTCGTTGAGGGCGATCTCGTGGCTGTCGCCGGTTTCGGGCGTGCCCAGCACCTCGCGCAGGTGGGCGGCGAAGTCTTCCATCCGGCGCGGCAGGCTTTCGGCCTGGGCGAATGCGCTGGTGGCTGGACGGCCGACCAGGTCATGACCTTCCGGCAGGCGCCAGATGCGCAGGAAGGCGGGGTTGTGGTAGACGATGCGCTGGTCTTCGGTGATGAACAGGATGCCCAGGTTCATCGCCGAGAGCAGTGCCATGAGGCGGGCGCGTTCCTGTTCGGCAGATTCGAGATAGGTGCGGGCGCTGGTTTCCGAGATCTTGAGCTGGCGCAGCGACAGCAGCATGCTTTCCTCGATCCGCTTGAGGTCGGTGATGTCGCGGATGCTGGCGCGTACGCCCAGGGCCTGGCCGGATTCGCCGTGAACCGGCTGCCAGTTGGCGGAGGCCCAGAATTCGTCGCCATCCCGGCGCAGCATGCGGAACTGGTAGCCTTCGCCCGATTCGCCCGGTACGCGCAGCGCGTCGCGCAGCCGCCATTGCGCCTCGTCGCGGTCGTCGGGGTGGATCAGGCAGAGTGGAAAGTCGGCCATGGCCAGGCATTCTTCGGGGCTGTATCCGGTCATCCGTTGCACCGAGGGGTTCACCCAAACCGTGCGGCCATCAGCGGCGATCCAGAGTTCCAGGTCGTAGGTGTAGTGGGCAATGGCGTACAGGCGTTGTTCGTTCTCGCGAATCTCCACTAGGCGATGGCGCAATTGCTGCGCCATCTCGCGGAAGGCGCGGGCGAGCTGGCCAACCTCGTCGTCGCTGTTGCCGGGCAGGTCGACCTCGAACACGCCGGCAGCGAGCGCCCGGCTGGCTTCGGTCAGGCGGGTCAGGCGGCGGGTGAGGTAGTAGCCGACCACGGCGAGCAGGATCCATGTGGCGAAGATGGCGGCCACGGCAATGCCGCCGCCGATGTCGATGACCCGGTCGCGAGCGGCGGCAAGGGCGTCGAGGCCGAGCCCGTAGCGCAGCTGGCCATAGGACTGCTCGGCGAGGCGGATGTCGAGCCGGCCATCGTATACGCCGTCGCCGAGCCCGTCGCGCAGCGATTCGTCGAGGTCGGGCAGCGGCGTGGCGACCTGCCCGGCACGGGCCACCGGATGGCCATCGGCGTTGAACAGGACCAGGTAGCGATACAGGCCCTTGGCATGGATGACGTCGATGATTTCCTGCGCCGTGGCCAGGTCGTGCTGGGCCAGCGGCGTGGCGAGCGCCGCCGAGAGCTGGGGTGCCTGGCTGTCGAGCTGGTGCTGGATCTGGGTCAGCAGCGATTCGCGGATCAGGTGCAGGCTGCCCAGCAGCATCAGTATGAGCATCAGCAACAGCACGGCCAGGCTGGACAGCACCAGTTGCGCGCTGAGGGGCAGGGTGCGGCGCGGCTTCATGGTGTCAGCAAGGCGCGGCTGGCCTTGAGGTAGGTGTCGCCCTGGCGCATCACGGCATCGTCGGCGGGGCGCAGGCCGGCATAGCCGATTCGCTCGAAAAATCCGCTGCTGTCGGGGGCGGCTGCGAAGCCGAGCAGTGATGTACGCAGGCGCCGCGCCCGTTCGGTGTCGATGGCCGGGTGGGCGAGGATGACGAATGCGGGTACGTCGTTGACGTGTCGCAATACCCGGATGCGGGCGCGTTGTTCGGGCGCCAGCTGGCGCAGGCCCTGACTGGTGGTGATGGCGGCCGCGCTCAGTCCGGTCAGCAACGAGTGCAGCGCGCTGGCATGGGTGCGGTGCTCGACCAGGCGGTAATCGATGCCGGCTCGCAGTCCTTCCGCTTCGAGCTGCTGGACGCCGGCCATTACGGTGATGGCGAGCTGGTCGATCACCGCCAGCTGGCGGCCGCGCAGGTCGTCGGGCAGCCGGATCGGGAGAGCAGCGTCATGGACCAGCAGGGTGTCGTGCGCGGGCAGGAACTGGACCAGCGGCTGGTAGCCCGCTTCCAGTTGCGCCAGGCGGGCCAGGTGGATGGGGGTGACCAGGAGGTCGAACTCCAGGCGCAGGGTGCGGCGATGAAAGGCCCGGAAATCGGCCGCCGACTCGACCCGGGCGGGACGTTCCAGTTCGGTCTGGGCCCAGGCGCGCAGGGGATCGAAGCGCTCGACCAGGCTGCGCAGGCTGTGGATGGGCACCACGCCCAGCACGGCGGCGCGCCTGCCCTCCGGCGTGCCAGCCCTGGCCAGGCCGGGGAGCAAGGCGAGACCCGCAAGTCGCAACAGGGCGGCGCGACGGTCGGGCATGGTTCAGGCCAGTGCCTTGACGAACACCTTGGAGCGGCGCTGCCAGTTGTACATGGCTTTGCGCTGCGCCGGAAGGTCGTCCGGACTGGCCGGTGCGAAGCCGCGCTCCAGGAACCAGTGCGCGGTACGGGTGGTGAGCACGAACAGTTGCTGCATGCCGGCCTCGCGGGCGGCCTCCTCGACCGCATTCAGCAGGGCCTCGCCCCGACCGCTGTCGCGAAAATCCGGATGTACGGCGAGACAGGCCATCTCGCCGGCCGCCGTGTCGGCAATGGGGTAGAGCGCGACGCAGCCGACCAGACGGCCATCCAGCTCGGTGACGAAAAACCGGTCGATTTCCTGCTCCAGCCGCTCGCGCGAACGGCGCACCAGGATGCCGGCCTCTTCCAGGGGTTCGATCAGCTGTAGCACGCCGCCGACATCGTCGATGCTCGCCGCACGCAAGGTCTCCACCGACTGGCGGGTGAGCATGGTGCCCACGCCTTCGTGGGTGAACAGTTCCATGAGCAGTGCGCCATCGACCTCGGCGCTGACCAGATGGGCTTTGGCCACGCCCTTGCGGCAGGCGCGGATGGCGTGCGGCAGGTACAGCTTCATGTCGCTGTCGGGCAGATCGCGCAACAGCCGTTGCGCCTGCGGCACGGTGAGGCGCGACAGGCGCCGGCCCTGGCGATCGACGGTGTCGCCATGATCGAGGATGAACACCAGTTTTTCCGCATCCAGGGCGATGGCGGCGGCGGTGGCCACTTCCTCCAGGGTGAGGTTGAACACTTCGCCGGTGGGTGAGAAGCCGATCGGCGAGAGCAGCACGATCTCGCCGGCGTCGAGGCGGGAACGGATGGCGTCGGCGGCCACCTTGCGCACCTCGCCGGTGAATTGCAGGTCAACTCCGTCGACCACGCCAGCGGGCTGGGCGGTGACATAGTTGCCGGAGGCGAGCCGGATCTCGGCGCCGGCCATGGGGGTGTTGGGCAGGCCCACCGACAGCATGCTCTCGATGTCGACCCGCACCGAGCCGACCGCGTCCTTGACGATCTCCAGGGTCTCGGCATCGGTGACGCGCCGGTCGCGCACGTACAGGGTCTCGCCACCGCTGGCGGCGAGGCGTTCCTCGACCTGGGGCCGCACGCCGTGCGCCAGCACCAGGCGCACACCGAGTGCGGAGAGCAGGTTGACATCGTGAATCAGGTCGACGAAGTCGTGGCGCAACATGGCGTCGCCGCCGAAGGCGATGACGAATGTCTTGCCGCGAAAGGCGTGGATGTAGGGCGCGGCAGCGCGAAACCAGTCGACGAATGAGGCGGTATCGGAATGGCTGGGCATGGTCGTGGCCGAGGGTGTGATCGTCGCATTATGACGAATGCCGGGCCTCAATGGCATGGCTGACCCCGTAGGGGCCCGGGGTCAGCCATGCCGCCCCGTGTGGGGCGGCGTGAGTCGCGGCCGGACTCAGGTCTTCAGGTTGAGCGTGTCGGCCCAGATGTTCTTCCCCCATGAATCCATGTAGGCCATCTCGATCTCGCTTTCCTCCTTGGAAATACCCTTGCCGGGCAGTTCCTGCGACACCATCTTGAAGTCCTTGTCGGCGCGGAACACCATGGCCACATGCATGGCGGTGGTGGCGGAGGTGCCGGAGAAGCAGGTGTTGGTGATCACCGGCAGGATCGACGGCTCGCGGCCGCGCAGGATCTCGACCAGGGCGGCCGCGCACATCTTGCCGGTGTTGTTGGCCACCGCACCGGCCTTGGGCATGTTCGACTCCGATGAGTCGCCGAGGATATGCACGTTGGGCACGGTCTTCGACTCGAAGGTGCGGAAGTCGACCGGACACCAGGCCTGCTTGCCCTCCGCCGGACGGGCGCCGGCCAGCTCGGTGAGCTTGGCGGCGCGCATGGGCGGGATGACGTTGATTACATCGCCCTTGATGTCGTCGACTTCCAGGGAGATGGTCTTGGTCGCGGCGTTGACCTTGAGCGCCCGGCTGCTGGGACGGTATTCGATGAGACTCTTGTCGCTTCCATAGCCGTAATGTTTCTTCCATGCGGCGAGGAACAGCCCCTTCTTGGAGACGATGTCGGCGTTGGCGTCGAGCACCAGGATCTTCGAGCGCGGTTTGTGCTTCTTGAAGTAGTCGGCCACCATGCACACCCGCTCGTAGGGGCCGGGCGGGCAGCGGTAGGGGGTGGGCGGGGTGGCGATGACGAATACGCCACCGTCCGGCATGGCTTCGAGCTGCCGGCGCAGGGTGACGGTCTGCGGTCCGGCCTGCCAGCCGTGCATCACGGTTTTCTGCGCTTCCGCGTCGAAGCCTTCGATGCGACCGAATTGCAGCTCGATGCCGCCGGACAGGACCAGGCGGTCGTAGTTGAATGTCTTGCCGGAGGCGGTGCGCAGGGTGCGTGCCGAGGGATCGATGCCGACCACGGTGTCATGCACGAAATGATCGACCAGTTTTTTCAGGCCGTCGTAGGAGAAGGTGAGGTCGTCGATGCTGCGGATGCCGCCGAGCACGAAGTTGGACAGCGGGCAGGAAACGAACTTGTCGTTGGCCTCGATCAGCGTCACCTCGACGCCCGGATCCCACAGCTTGAGGTACTTGGCGCAGGTGGCGCCGCCGAAGCCGGCGCCCACCACCACCACCTTGGGACGCGTGCCGGAGGCGGTGCTGGCACAGCCGGAGAGTGCAGCCAGACCGGCGGCGCCGGCGGACAGTTTGATGAAATCGCGGCGATTGAACCCAGATTGTCCATTAGGACGCGGGAGGATGGCGAGACGGTTTTCGAGCAGAT
>CAZOZD010000012.1:13779-21024 GCA_964584195.1 uncultured Burkholderiales bacterium | reverse complement strand
CACGCCCCTGCTGGTCTTCGCCGGCGAGGAATACGGTACCGGATCCTCCCGCGACTGGGCTGCCAAGGGCACCCAGCTGCTCGGCGTGAAGGCCGTGCTGGCGAAGTCCTTCGAGCGTATCCACCGCGCCAATCTGGCCGGCATGGGTGTGCTCCCCATCCAGTTCAAGGATGGCCAGGACACCCCCCGTCTCGGATTGAAAGGCGACGAGAGCTTCGATCTGGTCGGCCTGGAAAACGGCATCACGCCGATGCAGGACTTGACCCTGGTCATCCACCGCAGCAACGGTTCCAGTGAAAATGTCGCGGTCAAGCTGCGCCTGGACACCCCGATCGAGATCGAATACTTCCAGGCCGGCGGCATCCTGCCCTATGTGCTGAACCAGTTGCTGAGCTGAACCGTTCCACCCGGCCGGGCCTCGCCCGCGGAGCACGGCCGGAATGGCACCCCGTACCGGCATACCCCTTGGAGGAGACCCCGATGAAGTCGTTCCGCCACCTGCTTACCGCCAGCGCACTGTTGTACATCCCCGGCGCACTGGCACAGGGATTCATCCCCATGTACCCACCCGGCTATCCCGTGCCCTATCCCCAGATGGCACCCATGCCACAGTACCAGCCCTATGGCTATCCCCCGCCACCCTCCTACCAGCGTCCACCCGTCGCGCCGCCCACCGGCATGTTCCCGGGCGCAATGAGCTGGCCCATGCCTGTACCGCCTGCCACGCTGCCGCCGGCCCCCGTCGCCGTGCCGGCCGCGATTGCTCCGCCCACACCGGCCCCGGTGCCGACCCAGGTCACACCTCCGCCCCCCCTCCAGGCTCCAGTTGCAGCTCCGGCCCCTGTTGCCGCCACCGCGCCGGCCGCGGCCGTCACCCCGGCAGCACCTCCCCCGACGACCAGCAGCAACCCCTGGTTGCAGAACGTCCCGTTCAGCGCCTTCCAGCTCATGATGACGCCACAACCGCAACCGACCCGGCCTTACACCATGCGCCGCATCGTCAGCCAGGAAGAGAAGAAACAGCTGATGCAGACCATGCTGCCGATGATGACTGGCTTCATGAACATGAGCATGGCCGACGCCATGAACTATTTCGCCCTCAAGTACAAGGCCAAGCCGGGGCTGAGCTTCGACGAGGTGCGCGAATCGCTGCTCCTGCGCGCCAACATGGTGAACATGAAGAAGGTCGGCGAGAACCTGATGTGGAAGGATTTCCAGGCCGTACTCAACGACCACGATGGCCCCCGCATCGAGGTGTACTCGTTCTGCGACATCGCCGTCGGCCGCGAACTGCTCAAGATCAGCCCCGAATTCGTGGTGTTCCTGCCCTGCCGCATCGCCATCATGGAAGACGCCAACAAGGACATCTGGGTACTGATGATCGACTGGAACGTAGACTGGGTCGAAGGCTTCAAGGACCGGCTCAAAATCAGCGACGCGCTCTGGGAAGGCGCCCGCGACATCCGCGACCGTCTCGACAACATGATGCAGGCCGCCGCCAACGGCGATCTCTGAGCGCCGCTGCCCTGCATCCGATGATGCGCCACACCCTCCTGCCGGTCACCCCCTTCCAGCAGAATTGCAGCCTGGTCTGGTGCGAGCGCAGCGGACTGGCGGCACTGATCGACCCGGGCGGCGAGGATGAGCGTCTGCTCCAGGCCGTGGCCGAGCGCGGCCTGAAACTCGACCGCATCCTGCTCACCCACGGCCACCTCGACCACGTCGGCGCCGCCGGTCGTCTCGCCCACCGGTTCGGCATCCGCATCGAGGGCCCGCAACGCGAGGACGCATTCCTGCTCGCAAGACTCCCCGAGCAATGCACAATGTTCGGATTTCCGCACTGCGAAGCATTCACCCCCGACCGCTGGCTGGAGCATGGCGACACAGTCACCTTGGGCGAAGTCCACCTGGAGGTGCTGCACTGTCCCGGCCACACCCCCGGCCATGTCGTGTTTTTCGACCGCCCCGGCAAGCTCGCATTTGTCGGCGACGTGCTGTTCAAGGGCTCGATCGGCCGCACCGACTTCGAACGCGGCGACTACGACACCCTGATCGCCTCGATCCGCACCCGGCTCTGGCCACTCGGCGACGACGTCACATTCATCCCCGGCCACGGCAACCACTCCACATTCGGTCGCGAACGCCTGGATAATCCCTTCGTCGGCGACGACGTCTGATTCACCCCATCCCCCGACCCAACCGGTCTACAATGCCCTCCGTCCCGTTCCAGGAGGTCACCCGATGATTGCCCGCCGCTTGTCCCCGCTGCTGCTCGCGCTCAGCCTCGCCCACGCACCTGTCCAGGCCCAGACCGCACCGACGCTCACCGCCCCCAGCACAATCCAGGAGATGGCCGCCCAGCTCGCTGAAACCCAGCGCCAGATCGTGTTCATGCAGCAACAGATGCAACTCATCGGCCACCAGGTACAGGGCAATGCCCAGGCCATCGCCGCGCTCACCAGCCGCGCCAACGCCAGCGACATGTTGCTCGCCGCCACACAGAAGCGCCTCGACATGGACGCCCAGGCCCTCTATGCCAACGGCGAACAGTTGCAACAACTGCATCAGGGCATGCTGGCGGCACAGCAATCGCTGCTTGCACTGCGCGGCCAGTTTGCCCAGGTCGAAACCGCGCTGATCAACCAGGGGGCCTGGCTGGCACAGCACAACGCCGCCGCCGCAAATCTATCCGCGACGGCCAGCGAAGCCCTGGAGCGCGCCCGCGCCGCCGGACAGCTGGCCGAAGGCAAGCTGCTCTACGAGGAAGTCCTGTCCCAGGAGCTGACCCAGTTTGCCCCCTACAAGGCCGAACTGAGCGAGGCCGCCCGGGAGGCACTGAAGGCATTCGCGGCCCGGCTCAAGGAAGAAAACGAAAACGTGTTCCTGGAGATCCAGGGGCACACCGACCGGAGCGGCTCGACCACCCGCAACCTGAAGATCAGCCAGGCCCGCGCCGAGGCCGTGCGCGCCCAGCTCAACGCCGAAGGCATTCCACTGCACCGCATGAGCGTGGTGGCCTATGGCGACCGCAAGCCGGTGGCCGACAATGCCACGGCCGAAGGCCGCGCCAAGAACCGGCGCGTAACCATCGTCGTGCTGAAATGAGCCCGGCGTCCTTTCACCCCGACAACCCCGAATCCCGTCAACGCCGCTTGAACCAGCCGGTAACCGCCATGCGCGGCCGGCGCGCAGGCAATACCTCGTGCCAGAACCGGTCGGCCAGAAAGGTCACCAGGGTTCCGCCCCGCGGCTCGATGTCGATCCCCGCCGCATCCGCATCGGGGTAAAAGCGCAAGGCCCCGCCGTGCTCGGGCCGCCAGTCCTCGTTCAGGTACAGGATCACCGTCAGGGTACGCCGGTCATCGTCGCGAAACCGGTCGAGATGGCGCTTGTAGAACGCCCCCGGCGGATACAGCGCGAAATGTGCCTCCAGCTCGAACAGCCCCAGGTACAGCCCGGCGTTGATCGCGCGGCGGAAGGACTCCATGGCATCCAGCCAGGCGCGCACCACCGGACTCGGATCGTCCACCTCCAGCCAGGCGATGGCGTCACCGCGCAGCTCGCTGACCACATGCGCCTGGCCGGAACCGACCCCGGCGGCATGAAATGCGCCGGACCGATGCCGCGCCACGCACACCTCGCGCAATGCCGCCACCGCTTCGCCGGCGAGGAAGCCGGGATGCACATGCCAGCCGCGCTCGGCGAGTGCGTCGATGCATACCTCAATGGATTCGCTCATCCCGCCCGTCACCCGTCACCCGTCTCACTTACTTGTCACTTGTAACTTGTCACCCCCATCAATTATCGACGATTTCAGGCCCTGGCCACCGGGACGCAGCGAAACCGTCCTGTAAAATAGCGCCACCCGAACGACCCGAACAGGCCTGACCATGACCAGCCCGCCGCAGGAAAGACACGAGAAGCACGAAAAGGAGCTGCGTGCCCAGGAGCGTCTGCTCATCCTGCTCCTGAGCCGGGTGCTGAAAAGCGAGATGCCCCGTCCCACCTTCGAGGCCCTGCGCGAATTGCGCAACGGTTTCGTCGCCCTGCGCGAACGTGACATCCCGACCCGCCGCCGCCGCCTGCGCGAGCTGATCGAAACCCTGTCGCCCGACGCCGCATCGCAGATCATCCGTGCATTCAACATCTATTTCAGCCTGATCAACATCGCCGAGGAAACCGTCAACCTCCGCCAGCGCCGCCGCGCCGTGCAGGGCGAACCGCGCATGTGGCCGGGGTCCTTCCACGACACCCTGATCCGGCTGCGCGACGAAGGGGTCAAGGCCGAGGAACTGCGCAGCCTGCTCGACCAGCTGTGCTACCTGCCGGTGCTCACCGCCCATCCCTCGGAAGCCAAGCGCCGCACCATCAAGGGGGCCTTGCGCAACATCTTCCTCAGCCTGCAGGAACTCGACAATCCGCGCGCCCGCGGCCTGTATCGCGACGAGGTGGTCACCCGCCTGGCCAACCAGATCCGTGTGCTGTGGAAAACCGACGAGGTACGCACCTTCAAGCTCGACGTGCGCGACGAGATACGCGCCGGCCTGTCCTATTTTCCCCAGTCCCTGTTCGAGGCGGTGGCACAGGTCTACCGCAACTTCCACACTGCGCTGGCCGATGTATACGGCCGCAGCGCCGAGGAGTACCTCGACAGCCCGAGTTTCATCCGCTTCGGCTCCTGGATCGGTGGCGACCGGGATGGCCATCCCGGCGTGACCACAGAGGTCACCGCACTGGCCTGGCGCATGCAGGCACTGACCGTGTACGAGGAATACCTCAAGCGGCTGGATGCCTTGTCCGACCAGCTTTCACTGTCGAGCCGGCTGTGTACGCCATCGAATGCCTTTCTCGACAGCCTGAATGAAGATGCACGGGTCGCCCAGCTGCTGTTCGGCGGCCGCCCCAACCCGCATCCGCAGGAACCCTACCGGCGCAAGCTCACCGTGATGCGCTACCGCATCCAGCGCAACCTGATCCTCACCCAGCGCGCCATCGATGGCCTCGACGTCAGCTTCGAGGAAGCCGGCTACGACAACGCCGGCCAGTTCCTGCACGATCTGCGCCTGATCCGCGACTCACTCATCGGCCATGGCGACCGCGCCATCGCCGACAGCGAGCTGCGCGACCTGATCCAGCTCGTGGAGACCTTCGGCTTCCACCTGATGCAGCTCGACATCCGCCAGGAATCGACCCGCCACACCGAAGCGGTGAGCGAGATCATCGCCGCCGCCACCGGCGCCGACTACCTTGCACTCGACGAGGATGGCCGCCTGGAATTGCTCGCCGACGCCGTGGCGAGCGCGCACGCGCTCCAGTTCGACGGCACCCAGCTGTCCGAAGCGACGCGCGAAACCCTGCGCGTATTCCAGCTCATTGCCCACATGCGCCGCACACTGGGCGCCGAATGCTTCGGCCGCTATGTCATCTCCATGACCCACTCCGCCTCGCACGTCATGGAGGTGATGTTCCTCGCCGCCCAGGCCGGCCTGGCCGGGCGCCTGGCCGGCAACTGGTACTGTCACATCGGCGTGTCGCCGTTGTTCGAGACCATCGACGACCTCAAGAACTCCGAACATGTGCTCGGCCGCCTGTACGACATGCCGGTCTACCGCCAGCTGCTGCAAGCCTTTGGCCAGGGACAGGAAGTGATGCTCGGCTACTCCGACTCCTGCAAGGACGGCGGCATCCTCGCCTCCTCCTGGAACCTGTACGAGGCGCAGAAGCGCATCGTCGCCCTGTCCGACCGCCACGGCGTGCGCTGCCGCCTGTTCCACGGTCGCGGCGGCACACTCGGTCGGGGCGGCGGCCCCACCCACGAAGCCATCCTGGCCCAACCGCCAGGCACCGTGCGCGGCGAGTTGAAACTGACCGAACAGGGAGAAGTGCTGTTCTACAAGTACAACAACATGGAAACGGCGGTCTATGAACTCACCCTCGGCGTGACCGGCGTGCTCAAGGCCAGCACCCACCTGATCCGGCCCCTGACCCCGGACCGTCGCGACTACCTCGGCATCATGGACGAGCTGGCGCGCGATGGGGAGGCCGTATACCGCGAACTGACCGAACGCACCTCCGGCTTTCTGGACTATTTCTACGAAGCCACGCCGGTGCGCGAGATCGGCCTGCTCAACATCGGCTCACGCCCCTCGCACCGCAAGAAGGGCGACCGCTCGATCGGCTCGGTACGAGCCATCTCCTGGGTCTTCGCCTGGGGCCAGTCACGCCATGCACTGCCCACCTGGTACGGCATCGGCGGCGGCATCGAACGCTGGCGCGGCAACGACCCCACCCGGCTCGCCACCCTGCAGAAGATGTACCAGGACTGGCCATTCTTCCGCACCCTGCTCGCCAACGCCCAGATGGCGCTGTACAAGACCGACATGGCCATTGCCCGCGAATACGCCGGCCTGTGCGAGGATCCGGCGGTCGGCCAGCGCGTGTACGAGATCATCCATCACCGTCACGAACGCGCCACCCAGCACATCATGCAGGTCGCCAACGTCAAGCACCTGCTCGAGGAAACGCCACGCCTGTCCTTCTCTCTCTCGGACCGGCTGTCCTACCTCGATCCGCTCAATCACATCCAGGTCGAACTGCTGCGCAAGCAGCGCGCCAACGCCACCGACCCGGAAAACCCCTGGCTTGAACCCCTGCTGCGTTCGATCAACGCCATTGCCGCCGGCATGCGCAACACCGGCTGAACGGACTTAGCCCCGGCGCTGGCAATCGTAGAAATCGACCGCCGGCGCACCCTCCTCCCGCTTGGAACAGTGAAAATCCGGCGGCGATTCGATGAATGCGACGGCACTGCTGGCGCCACGCGCCTGCCCTCCCAGGCAGGCGGCCACGGCGAGCGGATGGCCGTCGTGCACCTGCACCACGCAAAACAGGCTCGGGTAATGCCGTGCCGAACAGGAAAGCTGGATGGAAAAATGGCTGGCGCATGTCGCCAAGACATGGCTCAGGCCATCGAGCAGGGCTTCCGGAGTCGCCGCGCCGGCGACAACCTCGCGGAGATCCGGAGCGTTCGCCGCGGACATCAGGATTTGCGCCCGATCGAGTCCACGGTCCCCATGATCGCGAGGTAACGACGGAACAGCTTCTGGTAGGGACTGGCCACCGTATAGACTGAACTGCGCCGGTCGGATGCATGGTTGCTCTTTTCCAGCACCCCCAACTGAAGCAAGCGGTTCAGGCGCCGCTGCAGGGTGGTGGATGCACCGATCTCCTGCAACACCAGTTGCT